>JANOHT010000205.1:0-3360 GCA_031406605.1 Methylotenera sp.
GCCGAGTCTTATCACAAGGCTCTCGCTGCTGATGATGGTTTTGTTGAGGCGCATAATGGCTTGGGAGTGATTTATTCTATGCAAGGTCAGTACGATATAGCCGTAACAGAGTTTAAAATTGCTATCAGCCAATCGCCAAAAGCTGGTCATTTATACAACAACCTGGGTCACACGCTCTATTTACAGGGTGCCTACACTGAGGCAGTCTCTGCGCTTGAGCAGGCGGTAACCCTCGACCCAGGGAATCCACGTACTTTGAATAATCTCGGTTTGGCCTATGCTAAGGCTGGCGAGGTAGGCAAGTCACGGCAGGTTTTTGTTGAGGCGTCAAAACCAGCCAGTGAAGACTCTATCGTAGCAGCGCCTAGAGCACCTGCTCAGGCCGACGTTGTGCAACCTGTTCGAGTCGAACCTAGTGTGGGTGCTGGGCAAGTTGTTGCGACTCAAGAGCCTCCTGTTCAAACGTTAGAGCCTCCGGTACAAGCGCTGGTTCTGCCGAAGGATCGCGGCGTGATTACTAGTGCATCAGTCGTCCCCGCTCCCGTCACCGAAAGCTCTGTTGAAACAGCGCAGGTCGTACCGAATGTATCTGAACCTAGCGGACGCGTCGAACTGGTGCCGACAGCAGTCAGTGAACCAAATACTCAAGTAGTTACCAAGGTCGCTACTCAAGTGTCAACTGCAGCGGGAGAGGTTAAGCCCCCTGCGGTGCCGACTGATTCAATAGAATTACGCACGGTTGTTATACCCCCAGTTCTTTTGCATATTGAAGTTTCTAATGGCAATGGGACGACAGGCATGGCCAGAAAAGTAGCCACTTTCTTGCAGGAAAGCGGTTATGCGAAGGCTCGTCTGACCAATCGGAAGCCCTTTACGGTGCAATCGACCCAAATCCAGTATAGGGCTGGTCATCAGGCAGATGCAGAACACTTGCGCTCTAGTTTGCCTAGATACGCTGGAATAGTACAGAACAACAGTCTGCGTGACGATATTAATCTGCGACTGGTACTAGGTAGAGACCTAGTGCAGCACACAGCCTATTTCAATGGCAACTCGCAAAAGCTATTGATAACGCGCAATGACTTAGATTCTTAATTGGTGTCCAGACATGGAGTATTGAGAGAAGTTTGTGGCACTTACAGTAGTGTAGGCCGCACGGGTTGGTAGCGGTAGCATGGGAAGGCTTTTGTTACTACAGAGCCAGTATTGTTTGTTTAATTATGACAAGAGGGAGATTGTAATGCTTGAGAAAAAACACATCATTGCACCTGAAAATATGGGTTTGTGGGTTGCCGTGGCATTCGTTTTAGCGCTGTTGGCCTTGGCTGTTTCGCTCGTGAATTTATACCGTACTAGTGACATGATGGCGCTTACCCAAACGGAAATACTGATGCTTAATAATAAAGTGGGAGGTGCCGCGGATACTATGGCAGCACCTGATGTAGCACAGCAAGAAAAGAAATAAATGCCATGCCTAATCACTCTGATATGCGCTTAATATTAGGTCGAGATGTCATTAACACCTATTATAAAGAGCAATATAGTGTTGCTTAAGTGGTTGATTTTATTTAAGACGTGACACCAGCACAATTAACGTTATTTTAATTATGCTGGTGTTTTATTTTGCATCAAGTACTTCCCAGCGTGCGAGCAGTTTTTCAAGCAAACTTTCAGTTTCGATGAGTCTAGCTTGTAGGCTTTTGACGTGCTCTACTTTGGCTTTATCTTGCGATTTAAATAGCTCGCCATCGGCTAACTGGGTATTAATCTCGTTTTGCTCAGTTTCTAATTGCTCAATCTGAGCAGGAATCGCATCTAGTTCTTGCTGTTCTTTAAAGCTTAATTTGGCTGCTGGTTTAGCTTGCTTAGCGGCTGTGCTGGTAGTGTTTTGTTTTGCATTCGCTTTCGTGGCTTGTGCTAAATCCGCTTTTTTATCATCTAAGCGCTGTTGCGTGAAGCGCTGCCAGTCATCGTAACCGCCACCAAACTCCGTTAATACACCATCTCCTTCAAAGGCAATCACTTGTGTGACTGTATTTTCTAAAAATGCCCGGTCATGGCTCACTAAAAATAGCGTGCCGGCAAACTCTTGCAGCAAACTTTCTAACAGCTCAAGTGTATCAATATCCAAGTCATTGGTAGGCTCATCTAATACCAACACGTTGGCAGGGCGGGCAAATAAGCGTGCTAGTAATAAACGGTTGCGTTCACCGCCGGAGAGTGATTTCACGGGTGAGCGTGAGCGTTGTGGCGGGAATAAAAAGTCTTCCAGATAGCTAATGACATGCTTACGCTCATTGCCTATTTCTACAAAATCAGAACCTGGGCTAATCGTGTCTGCCAGCGTCGCTTCCTCGTCTAATTGCTCGCGCATCTGGTCAAAATAAGCGACATTGATTTTAGTGCCGCGTTGAATGTCACCGCTATCGGCTTCGATATCTCCGAGAATCAATTTGAGTAGCGTTGTTTTACCGATACCGTTAGGGCCCAATAAACCGATCTTATCGCCACGTAAAATACGTGTGCTAAAGCCGTTAATCAACGTTCTATCGCCATAGCCTTTTACTACGTTTTCAAGTTCCGCTACTAACTTACCGCTGCGCTCACCGGCATCCAGGTTCAACTTCACGTTACCTTGACGTTCACGTCGAGCTGCACGGTCTAAGCGTAAAGCTTCTAGTCTGCGAACACGGCCTTCGTTACGTGTACGGCGCGCTTTAATGCCTTGGCGTATCCAGACTTCTTCTTGCGCTAAGAATTTATCAAATTTAGCTGCGTGTACTTCTTCAACCGCTACTAACTCCTCTTTCTTTACTTGATATTGCGTAAAGTTTCCGATGAAATCTGTAAGTTTTCCGCGGTCTAATTCGGTGATGCGTGTGGCTAATTTATCTAAAAAACGTCGGTCATGGGTAATAAACAATACGCTACCATTAAAGCCTAACAGCAAGTCTTCTAGCCATTCAATTGCACTTAAATCCAAATGGTTGGTCGGTTCATCCAGTAGCAACACTTCTGGTTCTGCAACCAATGCACGGCCTAGTGCCACACGTTTGCGCCAACCGCCAGAAAGCGTAGAAATCAAGGCATCGGCATCCAGCTTTAAGCGTGTTAATACGGTTTCAACTCGTGATTGTGCTGCCCAGCCATTTTGTGTATCTAAATCATGTTGCAAGGTTTGCATTTTGGTCATCAGCGCATCAATATCTGCATCTGGCGTGCCCATGTCATGTGTTACGGCGTGGTAGTCAATGATTGTTTGCTGCAACGCACCTAAACCTTCTGCCACTGCTTCAAATACGGTATGAGTGGCATCCAATTCAGGCTCTTGCGGTACATATACCACGCGCGCGTTTGGTG
>JANOHT010000228.1:0-7651 GCA_031406605.1 Methylotenera sp.
AACCAAAAAATAGATTTCTGCCTGAGCGGGAATGATGGATTAAAGAAATGTCAGAAAAAAACTTACTTGTAGAACTATTCGTAGAAGAGTTGCCGCCAAAAGCCCTGAAAAAACTCGGTGAAGCATTTGCACAATTGTTAGAAGATTCGCTTAAAGCGCAAGGGCTCACTAACAGTGATAATACTGTGACGGCTTTTGCATCACCCCGCCGTTTAGCTGTGCATATGGTTGGCGTATTAGCGCAGGCTGCAGATAAAACCATTACGCAGAAACTGATGCCTGTCAGCGTTGGTCTAGATGCCAACGGCAACGCTACACCAGCTTTAATCAAACGCCTAAATGGTATGGGATTAGATGAAACGGCTGTTGCACAACTGACCAAACAACCTGACGGTAAAAACGAAGCCTTATTTTTAGATGTAACGCAAAAAGGTGTAGCGCTTAAAGAGGGTTTGCAAATTGCACTTAATGAAGCGATTGCCAAACTGCCAATTCCTAAAGTAATGACCTATCAATTAGCCGATGGTTGGCAGAGCGTGAATTTTGTTCGCCCTGTACATGGCTTGGTTGCATTACATGGTAGCGAAATAATCCCAGTCACCGCGCTTGGTTTAACTGCGAGCAACAGCACACAAGGCCACAGATTTGAAGCAGCAGTTTCTCCAGTGGTGTTAAAAGATGCAGATAGTTATGCAGAGCAACTAAAAACTGAAGGCGCAGTGATTGCGAGTTTTGCTGACCGCCGCGCAGAAATTGAACGCCAACTGAATGCTGCAGCCGCTGAACAAAACCTTAAACCGATTGAAGATGACGCCTTATTAGATGAAGTCACTGCGTTAGTTGAACGCCCGAATGTGCTACTCGGCCAGTTTGAAGAGGTTTATTTAGAAGTACCGCAAGAATGTTTGATTCTGACCATGAAGGCGAATCAAAAATACTTTCCATTGCTCGATGCAAGCGGAAAACTGACCAATAAATTTTTGATTGTCTCTAACATCAGCCCAGATGATGCCAGCGCAGTGATTGGTGGCAACGAACGTGTGGTACGCCCACGTCTGGCAGATGCTAAATTCTTCTTTGATCAAGATCGTAAGAAAACACTTGAAAGTCGCTTAGATAACTTAAATAAAGTGGTTTACCACAATAAGCTAGGTTCACAAGGTGAGCGTACTGAGCGTGTTCGGGCGATTGCAAAAGCGATTGGCCAACAACTCGGTGGCGACGAATTAGCAGCTAAAGCAGATAAAGCTGCACAACTGGCTAAGACAGATTTAATTACCGATATGGTAGGTGAATTTCCAGAATTGCAAGGCATTATGGGGCGCTACTATGCGCAGCATGAAGGCTTAGATAATGACGTTGCATTTGCAATTGAAGACCACTATAAACCTCGATTTGCAGGTGATGAATTACCGAGCAATCAAGTTGGAATTTGTGTTGCACTAGCAGATAAATTAGAAACTTTAGTAGGGATGTTCGGAATAGGTAATACCCCAACGGGAGACAAAGATCCTTTTGCATTACGCCGTCATGGACTAGGAGTTGTTCGACTTCTATCAGAGACAAAATTAGCTATCGACATTGAGCAACTGCTCAAAATTACGATTGAAAAATTTGCTCTTGGGCTTCTTCAACTTGAGGTAAAAGAAGGTGATTTCTTAGTAAGTCCTCTATGGGTAAAACTAGAGTTCTTCCTACAAGAACGAGCAATCAATTATTTAAAAGATATGAATTATACGGTTCAAGAAGCAGAGGCAGTTATATACATGTCCAGCCCTGCTGAATATGTTCCTCGTCTTGAAGCAATTAATAAAGCACGCTCGTTATTTCCCCTTGAGTTTAGTTTGTTAGCAAATGCTGATAAGCGTGCACGAAACATTATCAACAAATCTGACAAATCATCCGAAATTCTATTAACTGATGAGAATAAATTAGTTGAAGCGAAGGAAAAAGTCTTACTCACAAAAACTCGAGAATTACGAGGAAAAGTTGATAGCTTAGCTACAAAAAATAACTTTGAGGATGCACTTTTATTAACGGTACAAATTAGTACTCCTGTAACTGAATTTTTCGAATCAGTGATGGTAAACGCCGAAGATGAAGAGTTACGTCTTAACAGATTCCGTTTACTTCATGAAGTAACAGGTCTTACAAACCGTGTTGCGGATTTATCTAAACTAGCAAGTTAATAGGCAAAAGCGAGCGAATAATGAAACTTGTGATTTTAGATAGAGACGGCGTGATCAACCAGGACAGTGCCAATTTCATCAAAAATCCAAATGAATGGATTCCGATTGCGGGTAGCTTGGAAGCGATTGCTTTGCTAAATCAGTCAGGTTTTCGAGTTGCATTAGCGACCAACCAATCTGGCGTGAGTCGCGGGTTATTTGATATGGCGACGCTCAATAGCATCCACGACAAAATGCATCGCGAATTAGCGCATGTGGGTGGACGGATTGATGCGCTATTTTACTGCCCGCATGCTGCCGATGACCATTGCGATTGCCGCAAGCCGAAAACAGGCATGATAGAAGAAATAGGTAAACGCTTTTCGGTAGAGTTAAACGAAGTCGCCGCCGTCGGCGATTCATTGCGCGATTTACAAGCTTTTGCCGATGCAGGTTGCCAGCCTATTTTAGTGCGTACAGGTAAAGGTGAAGAGACCTTAGCAGCATCTCAATCACAACCAGACAAGGCCCTGCCTGCCGATACTTGGATATGTGAAGATTTAAACGAAGCGGTTCAGCGCATCATCACGGAGTACGCGTAAGTTTGATGGCGCCCATTTCACTTGTAATGAATAGAAAATATTAGCTTTATGTTAATACTACGCTCACTTATTTTCACTGTTGGACAGTGGCTATTTACGCCAATTTTCACCATTGTCGCCCTGCTCACCTTTCCGTTTTCCCGTATTGCTCGTAATCAAATCATTAGCTTATGGGCGCGGAGTATGCTGTGGTGGTTGCGCGTTACTTGCAATATTACATATGAATTAAAAGGTGCAGAAAATATCCCTACTACACCTTGCGTTATCCTAGCCAAACATCAATCGGCCTGGGAAACCTTAGCATTTCAGCTGATTTTTCCGCCCCAAGTGTATGTGATGAAACGCGAGTTGTTATGGATACCATTTTTTGGCTGGGGTTTGGCCATGACTTCGCCTATCGCCATCAATCGCGGCGCAGGTCGAGAAGCATTAAAACAACTGGTTAAGCTAGGTAAAGAACGTTTGGCGAGTGGCTTATGGGTAGTGGTGTTTCCTGAAGGCACACGGATTGCGCCTGGTAAACACAGTAAATTTCACATTGGCGGCGCTTGGCTTGCAAGCGGCTCAAAAGCCACCGTATTGCCTGTAGCGCATAACGCTGGGCTACATTGGGCAAAAAATACCATGCTAAAACGCCCTGGCGTGATTACTGTCAGTATAGCTAAGCCGTTTGATTGTAGTCACTTAAAACCTGACGCTGTGAATACGCAGGTAGAAGCTTGGATTAATGCTGAGATGGTCACTTTAGAATCATGAGTCACACGCTTACGCTACCCTCTGGCGATGAGTTACATTATCAGCTTGAACGCCGCCATCGCCGTACCGTAGGTTTAAAAATCACACCTACAGGCTTGATAATTCATGCGCCAAAGCGCATTGCAATGCCGCTCCTTGAAAGCATAATCGTAGAAAAATCTGGTTGGATACGTAAAAAACTAGCCGCACTTAACACGAATAAAATCCCTGAATTGCAATGGCAAGATGGCGGGCAGCTACTATTACTAGGCAACGCTATCACACTTGATATTCAGCATGATAGCCATTCAAAAGCGGTCGCATATGAGCCGGGGTTTTTACAAATCGCTATGCCGAATCATGCAGACCAGACTGCAGTCGCCCACAAGGTAATTCAATGGTACAAAAAGCAAGCTCTCACGGACTTTGCAAGACGCTTAGAGATTTTTTCAACTAAATTAGGCGTTAACTTTTCCTCACTTAGTTTATCAAATGCCAAATCACGCTGGGGAAGTTGTAATAGCCGTAAAGAAATTCGTTTGAACTGGCGGCTATTGCAAGCGCCACCACACATCATCAATTATGTAATATGTCATGAGCTAGCTCACTTAAAAGAAATGAATCACTCTGCTAAGTTTTGGGCGGTAGTTGCGATTATATTTCCAGATTATAAAATAGCCGAGAAAGAGCTTAAAGTGTTATCACCCATGTTGCACCGTATGTAAGTGCAATTCGCCACATAAAAACCCTTAATCTAGTCTAGTTGCATTAGATATTCATCATGCTAGTATCCTGATACCAGTACTTGGCAAACAACTAACATTTTGAGGGAGTTGATGATAATGAGCTTTCAAGAATCAATTAAGTTATGTTTTCAAAAGTATGCTGACTTTGAAGGACGTGCGAAAAGGCCAGAGTTTTGGTGGTTCTTTTTGTTTTGTGTAATCGTTGCCATATTACTAGAGTCAATAGGCAGCTATGTTTCCTGGGCTTTCTCGCTTGCTACATTTTTACCTTCAATTGCAGTAGGCGCACGGCGACTACACGATACAAACAAGAGCGGTTGGTTTCAATTATTATGGTTTGTACCCGTCTTAGGCTGGATCGTGATGATTTATTTATTAGCCCAAGATGGCAATAAAAATGACAACCCATTTGGCTCGCCTCCCGCCAACTAGAAATTAGCTTAACTGGGAGATAAAAAGGGCAGATTTGCCCCTTTTTATTTGATAAAACTTAACTATTTAAGTCTAAGTAGACTTATAGAATTTGTTTAATGTCATTCGCGATATCAGCAGGTCTTTCACCGTAATCTATATAAAGACGGATTTTACCTTCCTTATCAAAGGCATATGCACCCGCGCTGTGGTCTATGGTGTAATCACTATTGCCTTTAGATTCCACTTTTTTCGCATACACCTTAAAATTAGCAGCAGTTGCTGCAACTTCTTCTTCAGTACCTCGCAAACCGATAAATCGCTTATCAAAAGCCGGTACAAATTTAGCTAATACCTCCTGAGTGTCACGGGTTGGGTCTAGCGTGACAAACAGCACTTGCAGTTCATCTGCTCGCGAGCCTAACATTTTCATGGTTTGTTTCAAATCCGCCATAGTCGTCGGGCAAACATCTGGACAGTGCGTATAACCAAAAAATAAAACTACAGCCTTGCCTTTAAAGTCTGCCAAGGTGCGTGGCTTGCCAGTGTGGTCGGTTAAGCTCAATGCTTGCGCAAAATCTGCGCCGGTAATATCGGTTGCAACTGTTTTAGTCGCTTCGGCAGCTGGTTTGCAAGCGGCCAAAACACCTACTAATAAGAACATCCATAAATATCGCATTACATCACTCCAATTCAACTTTAATTTTTTACAACTTTTCTTTTATTGTCACTTTATAGCATTTTTGATTTTAACATGCTGAAAGAATTCCAGCCTTTAGTTTACAATAATGCTTTTACAAAATTCGTTCAATAGGGCAGCAAAAATGGCAATTCCAACCTCAATGGCAGACCGCGACGGCGTAATTTGGTACGACGGGAAAATGGTCAACTGGCGCGATGCCACCACTCACGTTTTAACCCACACTTTGCACTATGGCATGGGCGTATTTGAAGGCGTGCGTGCGTACAAAACAGATAAAGGCACTGCCATTTTCCGTTTAAAAGAACATACAGACAGATTATTTCGTTCTGCACACATTTTACAAATGAAAATTCCGTTCTCCAAAGAAGAGTTGATGGAAGCGCAAAAAGCTGCCGTGCGGGAAAATAACCTAGAGTCTGCTTACATGCGCCCAATGTGCTTTTACGGTGCTGAAGCAATGGGTATTTCTGCTAAAACACTGTCAACCCACGTAATCGTTGCCGCTTGGAAATGGGGCGCTTATATGGGCCAAGAAGCTTTAGATAATGGCATTCGCGTTAAAACATCTTCATTTTCACGCCACCACGTAAATATCACCATGTGCAAAGCCAAAGCTAACGGCAATTACATGAACAGCATTTTAGCGCACCAAGAGGCTGCACTAGATGGCTACGATGAAGCCTTGTTATTAGATGTAGATGGCTTTGTAGCTGAAGGTTCAGGCGAGAATATATTCATCGTTCGTAACGGTAAGCTTTACACGCCAGACCTCACTAGCGCATTAGAAGGTATTACGCGCGACACAATCGTACAACTGGCAGGTGAAATTGGTTTAACTGTGATTGAAAAACGCATCACACGTGATGAAGTCTATTCTGCAGATGAAGCCTTCTTTACTGGCACAGCCGCCGAAGTGACGCCGATTCGTGAACTAGATCGCCGCAACGTCGGTGAAGGCAAAGCCGGGCCTGTGACTAAACAACTACAAAAAATGTTCTTTGATGTCGTGACAGGTAAATCGCCTAAGCATGCTGATTGGTTAACGCTCGTTTAATCGACTCACAAGCGAATAAGGAATATTAATGTCTGAAGCTAAAGAATCTGCAAGCCATTTTATTGAAGTCTCAGCAAAAGACCTGCCCTTACACTGCCCTACTGATGAGGTGGCGCTTTGGTCATCTCATCCTCGTGTGTTTTTAGATGTTGCCGCAACAGGACAAGTAGCTTGCCCTTATTGCGGCACTAAATACAAACTTAAAGCAGGTGAGCACGTAAAGCATCATTGATGACACTTAATTGAACTGAACAACCGAACAACAAGCATCATACTTATTGTTCAGCACCTCAAATTAAGTCTATCTGCGATCCCTGTCATGGTGGTCACGATCTCTATCATGATGTTCACCATGGCGATCTCCATCTCTATGGTGACCTTCGTGGTAGCCTCGCACATAACAACCGCTTAAACCAATTGCGATCAAACTCAAAACAAGCAATAATTTTTTCATCATCTACCTTCGAATAAAACTAGTTGCTAATACTGGTTAACTAAATTCTTAGACAGCATTTATTTGTGTTCATTTGCCTCATTTTTGATTGCTGCACCACCCTTCTCAATATCTTTACCCGCGCCTTCAACGGTATTGCAACCTGTTAGTGTTGCAAGAGCGCCAGCCAAAAACATTGTTGTAAGCAGCGGCGCTAGAATTTTTTTAATCATGATATGTCTCCTGATGTATTAAATCATTAAAAGTTAACACTCAAAAAATAGAAAATATTTTGAGAACCTCTGAAATACATCATGCACTGATAAATGAGAATGTTCTGTACGATAGCGCACAGAATAAATTTGCATGTGATAACCCTTTAAAACCTAAGCCTGTGTGGCATTCTGAATAAAATTAAATTCTATATAATCGCAATTTTCGACTTAATTAAGACACTGTAATAAACTACAAAATATGGAACTCCATATCAGCGCTTGTCCCCCACAACTGAATAATCACTTGGCGTGCATACGTAGCTTGGCTGTTCGTCCAAAAACTAACGTTAGGTGTATGGTTAATATTTTTAACTTCAACGAGTAAATCAAGCTCTAATAACCGCTTCTGCAATTGCTTAGCCACTGCCGCACCTGTATCAATCAACACAATATCAGCGCCAACAACTTTCTCAATGAGTGGTCGTACAAATGGATAGTGCGTACAACCAAGCACAATCGTATCTGCGCCCTCATTCAGTAACGGTTGGCAATATTGTTTAATTAAAGTCAGCGTACTTTCATTA
>JANOHT010000240.1:0-7005 GCA_031406605.1 Methylotenera sp.
CGCAGCACATTTTGATCAAGTACGTCAGATTACTACTGAACTGCGTCAAGGCAACATTGATATCCTGAACGCGAAATATCGCATTTCACCAAGTGAAGCAGTGATAGGTTATGGCTATTTAATCGATGTCGCTAATCTTGGTCAGAACAATGGGAATCCAGCGGCGATAAGCACCGCAGCACAAGGTGGCAACGGGTTAGGCGCTAGCCAAGATTCAGTAAAAACTGCGACTACTGATGCAAGCAGCAAAACCTTCGGCGCGCGTCTGGATGGCGTACGCAAGATCGACGACAACTGGAAAGTCTTATACACCGCTGAATATGCAAAACAAGATGATTACAAAGGCGGCAATCCTTTGATTGACGCTCATTACTATAAGCTTGGTGGCGGAGCGATGTATGACGTGTGGTCATTACGTATCGACCAAGAAAAGCTCTCGAGCAATGATGGTAAATATGCGTTCCAAACACCGATGGGAACTAACCATTTGTTTCAAGGCTGGGCGGACCACTTCTTAGCTACACCACGTCAAGGTATGATTGATACATTTATCACTTTTTCTGGCAGCATCCAAAAAGCTAAGTTGTACGCGGAATACCATGTATTCAAGTCTGATGAAAAATACCAATCGCTAGGGCACACCGCTGTAAACCCAAATCTAGGTGACAAATATGGTACTGAATTTGATGCCAGCGTGACTTACCCACTCAGCGACAAGTTGCTAGGCAAACTCGAATACGCCAAATTCAGCGAGTCTGACGTATACGGCACCTCCTTGCAAAATGCAGCACGCAAAGGTGATAAAGAAATGTTCTGGGTTACTGCAATGTACACGTTCTAATTTCTTCAAAATAGATTGAAAAAATTAGCAATCTACCCGAAGTAAAATGGGTCATTAAAGCCTTACTTTAATGACCCATCATTAATCAGCTAAAAACAGCGTACTAGAACAGCTTGATAAAACGGCTTATCAGCATAGTTGATTCAGTAGCCACTCATTGAATTTATCACTAGTTAAATAATCAGTTCAGTATTCGCTATTAAAAAATTTGTTATCTAATTTTAGATTCAAGAGTTAGATAAGCAATAAATCCCCACCAACGACGGTGACTTCTCAAAGCAATACATAAGGAGCATCTATGTCTAGCGTTAACGTACCTAAAATCAAAACACAAAGTGCACTAAATAAGTATCGCGGCATTTTAATTGCTATCACCTTGTTTTTAGTATTCAACTTAAGTGTACTTGCGCTCAACTTTTACACTTCATCTACACTTAATAATGATGCTGTTTCAATTAACTTAGCTGGTCGCCAACGTATGTTATCGCAGCGAACCACCAAAGTTTTACTGTCCATTCAAGTGGATGCTGCGCAAGGGCAGTTTAACGATAAAAACACCGCTGAACTCAAAAAAGTAACTTCACTTTTTGATACAACGCTGAATGCCTTTAAATCGGGTGGCACAGCAGTTGGCGGTGATGAAAAACCTGTAAACCTTCAAAAAGTTACCGATCCCGCGGCGACGAAAGCTGTAGAAGAAGCCTTAGCTATTTGGCAACCTTACAAAAAATTATTAGCACCAGTGATTAGCAGCGCGATTGTGGATGAATACAGCCTAGACGCGGCCACACTTTACGCGCGTGAGAACAACTTAAAATTATTAAAGTTAATGAACGACCTGACTACACAACTGGAGAAAAACACTAAAGCGAAAGCCAGCAACTTGCAAATCATTCAGACCATTGCGCTAGTGCTGTCGTTATTATTATTTGCCAACATTGTATTTAATGCACTGCGTAAACTGCGTGCATCCGATGGTGAAATTGAAAAAGCACAACGTGAAACTACTGAAATTCTGAATACGGTGAAAGAAGGTTTGTTTTTACTAGACCCGGGGTTTGCGATTGGTGGTCAGTTTTCCAGTTCCATTAATAAAATATTGCAGCATGAAATTAGTGCCAATTTACCGTTTATGCCGATCTTGAAAGAGTTGGTAACCGCTGACATTTATGTGTCAGCGCAAGATTACATTACCTTGTTATTCGGCAATAAAGTCAAAGAAAGTTTAATGCTGAGTTTAAACCCGCTGATGCAAGTTAAAGTGCAAGCAAAAGATGACTTAACTCCCCGATATTTGAGCTTTCAATTTAACCGCGTAGTTGAAGATAAACGTGTATTGCATTTATTAGTAACAGTACAAGATGTAACAGAGCAAGTGACACAGGCAGAAGAGTTATCCAAGCTTAAAGGGCAATCTAGCATCAATTTAGGTCTGCTAAAAAAGTTACTAGAAGCTGACACGTTTCAACTGAAGCAGTTCTTAAATAATACGCGATCCGGTTTGAATTCTCTAAACGAACTATTAGCCAATGCTGATAAACGCACCTCGAATAACGAAGACTTAGCTAAACTCTGTTTCCGCATCATCCATGCCATTAAAGGTGAGGCTGCTGCAATTGGTTTAGACGCTATTGAAACGCATGCGCATCAGTTTGAAGAGCATTTAGTAGCGTTACGCAAAAAAGACCAATGGGATGCACAAGAAATTTTAAGCTTGCCTGTAATGTTAAGTGCGCTACTAGAGAAAACCGGTCAGATTGAAACGATTGTCAACGTGATTCAATCACAGCACCAATCGACTAATAGAGCTCAACAAACTTCTGTGGCGACTAGCGTAGGTAATAATCTCATTAGATTAGCCGAGCAAGTCAGCCAAAACCAACAGAAAAATGTTCAGCTGAAATTAAATCTAGCGCTGCTAGACCAAATGGATACAAAAACCGCTAATCAATTACAACAAATTGGTATTCAGTTAATACGTAATGGTATTTGCCACGGCATCGAAACAACGGCCATCAGATTAGCAAAGGGGAAACCTGCGCAAGGTGAAATTGCACTCAATGCAGAAATAAGCCCTGAAGGCGTGATTCATTTTGTAGTGCGCGACGATGGACAAGGCATCGTGCCTAGCCGCATCCGTACAAGCATGGTTACCTCTGGTCGTTATACTAAAGAAAATGTAGATCAGCTATCAGATAAAGATATTGTCAAAAAACTGTTCGAGCCTGGTTTCTCTACCGCAAACGTCTCTGATAAAGATGCTGGACGTGGTGTAGGAATGGATCTCGTACAATCGCTTGTCAATGAAATTGGTGGCGAATTGAAAATTGACACCACACCAGATAAATACACGCAGTTTACGTTTCGCATCGCAAAGCATGCTGCACCTTCGATCAATTTAAATTCTACTTTAGAAGCTGTGGAGACCGCTGTATGAAACTCATGATTGTTGATGACTCTAATATTATTAGGAGTCGCATTGCCAGAATTATGGCAAACCCTAAATTACCCACCATTGAAATCGTTGGATTTGCCTCCAATGGAACGGATGCTTTGGCTTTATTTCAAGCCACACGCCCAGACATTGTGACGATGGATTTGACTATGCCAGAGATGGATGGTGTGGAATGCACTACCCTGTTGGTCGAGTGTGACCCAAATGTAAAAATCCTCATTGTATCTGCACTGAGTGACAAAGCAACGGCTATCCAAGCCCTTAAAAATGGTGCGGAGGGCTTTTTATATAAACCGTTTACCGATGACGAACTTGTCAATGCCTTGCTGGAGCTAACAGAAGAATGAGTGATTTAAGCGAAAAAGATATTGAAATTTTCATCGAAGCAATTGGTGATTACTTTAAACAAATTACCCAAGAAGCAGCTTCAATCGGCGTGGCTTACCTGACTGAAAATGCATTCCCGATGAGCGATTTTACGGGCATGATTAAAGTAAGTGCAGACTACGAAGGTGCATTGTATTTTTCAGCACCCAGCGCCATGTTACGCCACCTGTTAACGGTCATGAAGGAAACCAATCAATCTGAAGAAAATTTGTTAGACGCAGTCGGTGAAATCGCCAATACCATTTCTGGCAACGCACGTAAGTATTTTGGTGAAAATATGGTGATTTCCATTCCTGAAAAAATTGCGGGCTTACCCAATAATCTAGATCAGCAATCCAGGCGCCATGCGTACGTGATTATTATTAAATGGAAGCACTACAGTGCCACTTTAATAGTCGATATTTCGAGGATTAGGTAACTATTTAATTTAAAAACACATTAAGAACTTACTCATAATAACTTTGAAATATTGCTGAAATAGAATACTTATGGTGCATCATGATCATTAGTGTGACAAATTAATCTGCCGTTTTGGTTAGTTTTGCACAATTTTGGTGCGCCTATTTATAAACTGGTCGATATGGTGCATAAATTATAGATATGAAAATATAACCCATTGAATTGATTGATTTTTAAACAAGGCATGGATATTGCTTTATATACGGTATATTTAACCAAAGAAGTCTAAATACAATGCAAAAAATGAAATTAGTAGTAGTGGGTAACGGCATGGCAGGCATGCGTACTGTAGAAGAACTACTTAAAATTGCGCCTGATTTATATGACATCACTGTGTTCGGTGATGAGCCTTACCCTAACTACAATCGCATCATGTTGTCACCAGTGCTTGCTAACGAGCAAACCATTGACGACATTATCTTAAACACGCGTGAATGGTATGCTGAGAATCACATCACGCTTCATACTAGTGCACGTATCAATAAAATCGACCGCAAAAACCGTGTGGTGTATGCAGAAGACGGTACCAGTGCTGAATATGACCGTTTATTATTGGCTACTGGCTCTAAACCATTCATGCTGCCGATTCCAGGTAAAGATTTAAACGGCGTGATTGGTTATCGCGATATTAAAGATACCAACGACATGATAGACACCGCTAAAACGCATAAACATGCAGTGGTGATTGGTGGTGGTTTGTTAGGACTTGAAGCAGCGAATGGCTTAAAGATTCAAGGCATGGAAGTCACTGTCGTGCATAAAAACGAGTGGCTACTAGAAAAGCAGCTTGATAAAACTGCAGGCAAAATGTTGCAAAAAAGTTTAGAAGCCAAAGGCCTCACTTTTTTACTGCAAAAAAATACTGAGCTATTGATTGGCGATGAGAATGGCCGTGTAAAAACTGCCCGCTTTACTGATGGCTTAGAAGTAGCCGCCGATCTAGTAGTCATGGCAGTTGGCATACGTCCTAACTACGCATTAGCTGAGTCTGCGGGCATTCATTGCAATCGCGGTATTGTGGTAAACGACACCATGCAAACATATGACCCGCGCGTATATGCTGTAGGTGAGTGTGTAGCACACCGCGGTATTTCATACGGCTTAGTCGCGCCGTTATTTGAAATGGCTAAAGTGTGTGCAACCCACTTAGCTAATTTTGGTATCGGTTTATATAAAGGTTCTGTAACCTCTACTAAATTAAAAGTAACTGGCATTGATTTGTTCAGTGCAGGCGACTTTAGTAGTGGTGAAGGTGCGGCTGATGATGGCCGCGAAGAAATTGTTTTGCATGATGCCGTTGGCGGGGTTTACAAAAAACTCGTTATAAAAAATGACAAAATCATTGGCAGCGTGCTTTATGGGGATACCGCGGATGGTTCGTGGTATTTTCAAATGCTTAGAGATGGCAAAGCCATCCATGAGATTCGTGACCACTTATTATTTGGTCAGGACTCATTAGGTAATACAGGTCACTTAGGCCAAGACAAAGCCGCCGCCATGACCAATGAAATGGAAGTGTGTGGCTGTAATGGTGTGTGTAAAGGTACGATTGTCAAAGCCATTCAAGACCAAGGTTTGTTCACCATCGACGATGTGAAAAAACAAACTAAAGCCGGTTCTAGCTGTGGCTCATGCGTAGGTTTGGTTGAGCAGATTTTAGCTTCAACTTTAGGTGGCGGTTATGCGCCTCCTTCAACCAGCAAAGCCATCTGTGGGTGTTCGGACAGAAATCATGAAGAAGTGCGCGAAGAAATTCGTCAAAATAAATATCTGAACATTCCGGATGCCATGAAAGGCATGGGTTGGCGTACGCCTAACGGTTGTGCGACCTGCAGACCAGCACTGAATTACTACTTACTTTCAACCTTCCCGCATGAAGCGGTGGACGATCCACAATCTCGTTTTATTAACGAACGTGTGCATGCCAATATTCAAAAAGATGGTACTTATTCAGTGATTCCACGTATGTATGGCGGCGTAACCACGCCAGACCAGTTGCGTAAGATTGCTGATGTTGCTGATAAATACGCAGTACCAATGGTAAAAGTGACAGGCGGTCAGCGTATTGATTTATTAGGTGTAAAAAAAGAAGATTTAGTCGGCATGTGGGAAGATTTAGACATGCCTTCAGGATACGCCTACGCGAAAGGCATTCGTACGGTTAAAACCTGCGTGGGTTCTGAATTCTGTCGTTTTGGTACACAAAACTCTACTCAAATGGGTATTGATATTGAAAAGGCATTTGACCACATGTGGGCACCGCATAAGGTCAAGTTCGCAGTATCAGGCTGTCCGCGTAATTGTGCCGAATCTGGCATTAAAGACGTGGGTATTATCGGTGTAGATTCAGGATGGGAAATTTACGTCGGCGGCAACGGTGGCATCAAAACCGAAGTCGCACAGTTCCTATGCAAAGTGAAAACTGCTGATGAAGTATTGGAATACTCAGGTGCTTTCATTCAAATCTATCGTGAAGAAGCGCGCTACTTGGACCGCACGGTACATTGGATAGAACGTGTAGGTTTGGAATACGTAAAACAGCGTGTGCTGGAAGATGCTGAAAGCAGGAAATCAGCCTATGAGCGCTTGTTGTTTGCACTGCAAGGTGCTGTTGAGCCTTGGGGCGACCGAGTGCAAAAACGTGCGCAACATAAAGAGTTCGAAATTATTGAGGTGTAGTGCGATTTAAGTTTTTCAGCATTAATTCTGAACAAATTAAAATATTTATTATAAAAATACTTTAGCAAAAGTGCTTCGAAAAAAGCACTTTGAAAAAAGTACAAGGGAAGGTAATTTTCATGCAAAAAAGTTTTTGGCAAGCAGGTCACAAACCTACGTTGTTTTCAGCGTTTTTATACTTTGA
>JANOHT010000001.1:0-10547 GCA_031406605.1 Methylotenera sp.
ATGGCAAGTTTTTAGTGGTTTTTGATCCGCTAGATGGCTCATCAAATGTGAGCGTGAACGTGTCAACAGGCTCAATATTTTCTATATTAGCTGCGTTTAAAGATGCTAATAAGATTTACGACTTTCTACAAGCAGGCAATAAGCAGCTTGCCGCGGGCTATGCCTTGTATGGACCCTCTACCATGTTGGTCATCACCATAGGCAGTGGCGTGCAAGGTTTTACTTTGTGCCCAGAAACCCAAGAATTTGTTTTAACACATCCAGATATTCAAATTCCTAAAATATCATCCGAATTTGCCATTAACGCCAGTAACGAGCGTCATTGGGAAGTGCCAGTCCAAAATTATATTAATGAATGTAAAGCTGGCAGTAATGGTACCAGAGAGAGAGATTTTAATATGCGCTGGGTGGCCAGTATGGTGGCCGATGTACATCGTATTTTGATGCGCGGCGGTGTTTATCTTTACCCTGTTGATAACAAACTACCAGCTAAAGCGGGGCGGCTACGCTTGTTATATGAAGCTAATCCCATTAGTTTTATTGTCGAGCAGGCAGGTGGTAAAAGCACTACTGGTCGCAACCGTATTTTAGATATCCAGCCTACGGATATTCATCAGCGTGTACCAGTCATTTTGGGGTCAACCTTAGAGATTTGTTTGATTGAGTTATATCACAGCGAGTTTGATTCCCAACTTGCCTAAATGCGCGTTTCTTCATTGACATGACATACTTTAGCGACCTTACGTACTCAATTAACAGCTAAAAAACAGGAAAAATATGGCACTTATTTCATTAAGACAATTGTTAGATCACGCTGCCGAACATAGTTACGCATTACCAGCTTTTAATATCAACAACATGGAACAGATACACGCCATTTTACAAGCGGCAGACGAAGTGAATAGCCCTGTTATTTTGCAAGCTTCGGCAGGGGCTAGAAAATACGCAGGCGAACCATTTTTGCGAAAAATGATAGAAGCGGCGATTGAACAATACCCGCATCTGCCTATTTGTATGCACCAAGATCATGGCGCATCGCCAGCGGTTTGCCAAACGGCGATTCGCAGTGGATTTTCTAGTGTGATGATGGATGGATCATTGCAAAGTGACGCAAAAACACCTTCCAGCTATGAATACAATATTGATGTCACAAGTCGCGTAGTGGAGATGGCGCATGCTGTGGGTGTTTCTGTAGAAGGCGAATTGGGTTGTTTAGGGTCATTAGAAACTGGCCAAGCAGGTGATGAAGACGGCAGTGGTGCAGAAGGTATTTTAGATGAATCGCAATTACTTACAGACCCAGATGAGGCAGCTGAATTTGTTAAAGCAACACAAGTTGATGCGCTCGCCATTGCCATTGGCACGAGTCACGGCGCTTATAAATTTAGCCGCCCACCAAGTGACGATCTATTAGCAATAAATAGAATTAAAGCTATTCACGAACTTATTCCTAACACACATTTAGTCATGCACGGCGCATCAAGCGTTTCTCAGGAGTCGCTGGCCATGATTCGCCAATATGGCGGAAAAATGAAAGAAACTTATGGTGTGCCAGTTTCTGAAATTGTAGAAAGCATTAAATATGGCGTACGCAAAGTGAATGTTGATACGGATATTCGCTTGGCCATGACCGCAGCCTTACGTAAAAAAATGGCTGAAAGTCCTGAAGAGTTTGACCCGCGCGTCTTACTTAAGACAGCAATGATAGAGGCAAAAAAAGTTTGCAAAGACCGTTTTGAAGCGTTTGGTAGTGCAGGGTATGCCAGCCAAATAAAAGTTATTGCGATGGATACGATGGCGGCAAGATATGCAAAAAATGAACTTCGTCAGCTGGTGATGCAAAGACAAAAGTATGCGGCGTAATTTAGTCGTTGGGAACTGGAAGATGAACGGTGGCATTTCTAAAAACGCGATGTTAATTAACCAATTAAAAACGCAGCTTCGCAGTTTTAATGATGCAGACTTTGCAGTATGTTTGCCCTATGTATATTTATTCCAAGCGCAGCATTTGCTTACTGGTAGTAATGTTGCATGGGGTACGCAAAACATCAGCCAGTTCGAATCTGGTGCTTATACCTCATCCATCTCGGCTGCAATGTTACAAGATTTTAAATGTAAATATGCCATTATCGGCCACTCAGAACGACGCACGATTAGCCACGAAAGTAATGAAAAAGCCGCTATCAGAGTGACGCGTGCAGTTAACGCTGGCATTACACCGATTTATTGTGTCGGTGAAACTTTAAGAGAGCGCAAGTCAGGTATTGCAAAAAAAATTGTAGAAGAACAAATATTGGCTATTTGTAATCTGGACCATGCAACTTTTGAACGTGTAAAAAATGTAGGCATGGTGATTGCCTATGAGCCTGTATGGGCGATAGGCACTGGACAAGCTGCAACGCCAGAAGAGGCTCAAGAGATGCACCACTTAATCAGAGTTTTAATCGCTTTAAGAGACGAAGAGTTTGCAAATAAAATAAGAATTATTTACGGCGGCAGCCTGACTCCCCAAAATGTCTGCAGCCTTTTAACCATGCCAGACATTGATGGCAGCCTGGTTGGAAGAAGCTCTTTAGTTGCGGAGGATTTTAGCAAAATATGCGAAATAGCTTGTGATACTAGCTTATGTTTAATTTGAAACGTAACGCTCTCTAACGCAATACAGGTGCAATTTTACTCACAAAAAAAGGAAAGCTTAATGAAGCAAAACATAAACAAAAATTCATCGGACAGGGAAAAATTTACCAGCGCGAGTTTGGCCGATAGTGTTCAAGAAAAAAGTTTGCCGCCAGATGACATGGCTCAAAAAAATAAAGAACTACAACAACAGACGCGATATTTAAATCGCGTGTTAGAGGCTTATGGTGACTGTGTGTAACTAAAAAAATGCGAGGACTATGCAAATGTCACCTCTTCAAATCAACTTATTATTTAATTCAATTGCTACTAATTTGCCATACGCATCGGAAACCAAAATGAACGCATCAGATTTGTTTGTTAAAGCGCTAGAAAATGAAGGTGTAGAAAGGATTTATGGCGTTCCTGGTGAGGAGAATCTAGCCTTTTTAGAGGCAATGCGTAAATCTAGCATCAAACTCATTCTTACTCGCCACGAGCAGGGCGCGGCCTTTATGGCGGCTACGTATGGGAGATTAACAGGTAAGCCAGGCGTATGTCTTTCTACCTTGGGACCAGGCGCGACCAACCTAGTTACAGGTGCCGCCTATGCCCAATTAGGCGGGTTTCCGCTGATTATGATTACTGGGCAAAAACCCATCAAACACAGTAAACAGGGCTTATTTCAAATTATTGATGTTGTCAGCATGATGAAGCCCATTACTAAATACGCCAAGCAAATTGTTAATGTGGATATGATTCCATCGATGGTGCGTGAGGCTTTTAGGTTAGCCATAGAAGAGCGTCCAGGCGCCGCATTGTTAGAGCTACCCGAAGACATTGCAGAGGAGCTGGTAGAAGATAAAACAACGCCTATTTTTGCTATTAGCAAGCACCGATATCCGCACGCCGATCGTGAAATTTTAGAAATAGCAGCGGCAATGATAAAAGAAGCAAAGCATCCTTTATTGATGGTAGGCGCTGGCGCCAATCGGGCGCGTATTAGAGATGCTCTGTCTGATTTTGTAAAGCGCACCGATATTCCATACGCAACGACCCAAATGGGAAAAGGAGTGATTTATGGCTGTATAGATAAATATCTAGGTACTGCTGCTTTATCTAGCGGCGATTACGTTCATTGTGCAATTGATTTCGCAGATTTAATCATTAATGTCGGACATGACGTTGTAGAAAAACCGCCTTTCTTTATGGTGCATGGCGGCACTAAAGTGATTCATATCAACTTTAAATCTGCACAAGTAGATAATGTTTATTTTCCGCAATTGGAAGTAGTTGGCGATATTGCTACATCGGTGCAACGTATTGCTAACCGCATAGAAAAAACATCAAGTCACGATTTTTCATACTTTATGAAAGTGCGTGAACATGTATTACAGCACATCGAAGAAGGTAAAAATGATTCTAGTTTTCCGATGAAACCGCAACGTTTTGTTGCTGATGTCAGAAAAGCCATGCCAGAAAATGGCATCATCGCGCTAGATAATGGGATGTATAAAGTTTGGTTTGCACGTAATTATCGAACTTGGCAGCCTAATACAATCTTGCTGGATAATGCATTAGCAACTATGGGTGCTGGTTTGCCGTCTGCAATGGAGGCCGCTCGTTTATATCCAGACCGTAAAGTCATGGCCATTTGTGGCGATGGTGGTTTTATGATGAATAGCCAAGAGATGGAAACCGCAGTACGCCTAAAACTTAACTTAGTTGTTTTAATTCTTAACGATAATTCATTTGGGATGATACGGTGGAAACAATATGCAATGGGTTTAGAAGATTACGGACTCCAATTTAATAACCCAGATTTTGTCATGTATGCCAGTAGTTATGGTGCAATCGGACATCGAGTTGATAGCGCTGAAAGCTTTGTGCCACTGCTTAACCAATGTTTTGAAGAAGGTGGTGTTCACCTGATTGAATTGCCAGTAGATTATTCTGAAAATAATAAAGCGCTTATCGATGAGCTTAAAGCAAGAGTATGCGTCATATGATCAATGCGTAATAACGTCAATCAGAAAGTCCGAGTATCGTGAAAGACAATCAATATAGTTTAGCAATGAGTTAGACCCGCTTTAGTAGTCTGGCAAGGGGATGAAAGAATTGTTGTATTACGTCGAACAGCAGTTGCAAATGACTTGCAAAATATTGGACACATAAAAGCCAGATGGCTTTCAAAACCATCTGCAGGTTGTGTCCAGCACCATAGAGCATGGCATGGCATCGCATCGCCTGTGCTGCCTTTTAACCAATTCCTGCCTAATTTCCCGCCGACTTCATATGCCCAATGACAGGCCCTATGGTGCTGCGTCGATGAATGGCCTTTTTAATGCTAGGCGTCACTCCAGCTTATGCCCACTGCGCCAGACAGTGATATGAGGGACTGCACCACCACGATAGCCTCTGTCCACAAACACCATTTTCGGTGTGTGATGCGTGAGTGCTTGAATCTGCGCAGCCGCCCAAGGTAAAGGCTATACGTTAAGAGTAATAGTATCCAAAGCTTTATTTAAGCTGATAAAGCCGTTTTTAATTCAAAATTTAGATCTGCAGCCTGTTCGGGTGTGAGCGTATTTTCACTAGCTAATAGTTTTCTTCCAGCCATATGATCTGCGCTAGCGTTAATACTATCGATTGCAGAGAGTTGTCCATTTTTAAAATAAAAATTAGAAAATTTGTTCTCTTTCAGATCCCCACGAAGTACAGCTTGATTGTAGCCTGAAGATAAGCCAACCATTTGTAATTTAACATCGTATTGATCAGACCAGAACCACGGTGCAGCAATAAAAGGCTTGTCTCCACCGGTAATTGCTTCAGCGCAGGCTTTTGCCATTTCAACTGCATTTTGCACAGACTCAAGCCGTAACATTGTGCCATCTGCTAAACGTTGCACACTGCAATCCCCGATTGCAAAAATAGCAGGGTCACTTGTTCTACCACTGCGATCTGTGATGATTCCATGTTCGCAATGCAAGCCAGCCTGTTTTGCCAAAGCGGTATTCGGTAAAACCCCAATCCCCAATACCACGACATCTGCGGGTAACGCTTGACCATTGTTTAAACGCACGCCGATGATTTCATCTTGCTCATTGGTTTGTAAGCCTGTTACTGCAGTATTTAATAGTATTTGGCAGCCATGGTTTTCATGCAGTTGTTTATAGTACTTAGACACTTCAGGTGAAACCACTCTGGCCATTAGGCGGTCAGCATATTCGACCACAGTGACTTGTTTACCTAGCTTGCTCGCCACAGCAGCCATTTCCAAACCGATGAATCCACCGCCAATAACGACTAGATTTTCTGCATTGTTCAGAGAGTCCTGAATTGCCAGAGTATCGTCAAGTGTTCGCAGGCTATGTACGCCCTTTGTTTTAGTAGTATTAAAAGGCAAAGCGCGTGGAAGTGCGCCAATAGCGAGAATTAAATGATCATAGCTAAGCTTTTCACCATTAGCCAAGGTGACACTTTTTTCATCAGGATTAATCGAACTAACAGAACAATTTGTCTTCAGATCAATTTGTTTTTTTTCGAAAACAGTGTCTTGACGAATGGTTAATTGTTCTTGGTCTATCTTACCCAGCAAAAAGTCTTTGCTTAAAGGCGGACGGTGATAAGGTAAATGAGCCTCATCACCGCAAAGCACTATTTCACCTTGGTAGCTTTTGCTACGTAAACTTTCTGCCGCCTGTAGCCCACCCTGACCAGCGCCGATAATGACCACTCTGGCTGTCATTAACTTTGTGCCTCTGGTGTGCGGACAATCATGCCATCAAGCGCACTGGTTACCTTGATCTGACATGCCAGACGGCTATTTGGCGTACGTTCTGCAACGACTTCATCTAGCATCCCTTCTTCTTGCTCTGAAGCGGAGGGGATTTTTTCAAGAAAATGATCATCCACATAAACATGACAGGTTGCACAACAGCACGCCCCGCCACATTCAGCCTCAATGCCGTCGATGCCATTGCTAACGGCAGCCTGCATTAATGTCCAACCTTCCTTTACATCTAGTTCAGTTTGCTCACCATCATGTTCAATATAAACAATTTGTACCATTAGTTTTCTCCTAATATATTTAGATCATTATTGACGAACAAGCATCAGTTTTTTAGGACTACGGAAGTTGGATGATGCTAACCATTCCAGTTCATCATCGGCTTCAACCTGGCTGAAATGAGGAATTTCAGTTAAAAAGACTTCCATTGCAGCTTTCACAGCCAGACGTGCGATTGCGTTTCCAAGACAAAGGTGAACACTGCCACCTAAACCAACATGTCCTTTAGATTTGCGTGTCACATCATAGATGTCAGGGTTTTCATATTTGCGAGGATCACGATTTGCCGCACCATAAGCTAAAATCACAAAGTCGCCGGCTTTCATGGTCTCACCATGTAGTGTTACGTCTCTAGTCAAACAGCGACGGAAACGTTGAGCAGAGGTGTTAAAACGAAATGACTCTTCAATGGCATCAGGCAAGAGTGACATATCGGCGAGGATTTTTGCGCGTTGTTCTGGATAATTTGCCATATTCTTTGCAAACATTTTCAGGAAACCAGATAACGATTCAATGCCTGCCATAATCAGAGTCGTTACGGTCAATTCCACCTGTATCAGATCTAATTTGACACCATCTACTTCTGCTGTGATCAACTGGCTGATTGCATCATCACTAGGATTGTTTGCACGTTCAGAGATCACATTGCTCGCATAGTCTTTTACCCATTGGAATGCTGCTAGATGCTCAGGACCTTTTTGTCTGGTTTTAATGTCCGTTTGTACCATCAAAAGTGCATTGGCACAGGCTTCTTCCTTATTCATATCAGGTAAACCTAATAAGGTTGCCAACACATCAAAAGTGATTTCTGATGAAAAATCTTTAGCAAAATCAAAACTTTTCTTATCGCCGATATTTTTATCAATGATGCGCTTAGCTAGTTCTTTAGTCGGTTGTTCTAAATGTTTAAGATTACGTTTTGCAAACACTGATTGAATGACTGCACGCACTTCATCATGTTTTGGCGGATCCATACTGCCCAAGGTATTACCGGCACGGCCTGGAAACTCATCTACAAGATTACCTTTGGCTGATGAATAGGTTTCCCAATCGTTCAAAGCATTAACCACATCATCATAGCGAGTCAAAACCCACTTTTGTGCGTCTTCACTCCAAAAGCATGGCGCATTTTCCTGTAGCTCTTTATAGAAAGGAAATGGGTTAGCATCAAATTCATTGCTATATAGCGGGAATGTAGACATATTGGCCTCTTTAAATAGGGTAACAATCACGCCAATGGGTTAGGGGTAACGCACGGCTGATCACTTTAGTAGTGCAAAAAATAGTAAACTTTTAAAGAGAACGATTAAATGTACGATCACTATCTAATATTGTACTATTATTACATTTTAGACTTTCAATAAAGCTCACGAAAGATGAAATTACCCACGCGTTCAATTCCACTTTACGCCCTGTATGGCGAAAATACTGCTATAGAGGACATTGAGTTTGTCCATATTGAAGATATTGCCAGTCGAAGTAAATTGTACGATTGGGAGATAAGTGCACATACGCATAACGCCTTATTTCAGATTATGCTGATCACTGAAGGTAATGCTGATGCTGTTTTAGATAACGAAAGCACCCAACTCACAGCCCCGTGTCTGATTCTGATACCAGCAGGGACTGTTCATGGTTTTCACTTTGCTCCTGGTACGCAAGGCAGAATAATCAGCGTAGCACTTGGGTTCTTGGAACATAACTCTCGCGCAATGGATCAAGAGTTTATTCTTGAGATTATTAGTCAGAGTATTGTTTTACCCTATGAGCGCTCAGCACGGCACTTTGAAACGGTTAAAAAGCTGACCGATCAAATTCTTGCCGAGTTTCGTTACCCACAAGTGGGAAGGGCGATTGTGTTTGATGCTTTATTGCGAACTTTATTAGTTCATGTCATGCGACATAAAAAAATAGAACGGATCAAGCAAACGACTCATAGTCATCAACGGACAATATTAAATAGATACCGTACTTTGATCGAAACACACTATAAACAACGCTGGACTGTTGCCGATTATGCGACTGAAATGTGTATTACCGAGAGTAAACTTAATCGGATTTGTAAAAGTTTTACTCAAAAATCCGCTTTTGAGGTATTGCAAGATCGTATCCTGTTGGAAGCACAACGCTACTTGATTTATACCAATGCTTCGCTCGACGAGATAGCTTATGATCTAGGGCATAATGATTCGGCTTATTTCTGTCGGTACTTTAAAAAACGCACAGGAATGACGCCAAAAGTATTCAGAAAAGGGCATGACCAACTGTAAATTCACGCTGGCGAGCCTTTGTAAGTAAAGCTGAAATTCGCTAGCTGCTTAGCAGATAAATGAAATTGATATATCTGATTTTAACTTGTAGTCCTATCCCTAAAGCCTATCCTGAGTTAATGTTTGCATAAAATTAAACGCATTTATTTTAGGTGAACACAAGGCTCAGCATCCCCTTTTCTTGGTTGTTAAAGCAGCCGTCGAGCGTGCATCTCTTCTAAAGATAAAGCACCAGACCTGTTTTCCGCTGATACTGCTGTGACAACTTCTTTCAAGGCTGCAGGCGCATGTTTCTTGGCCGTAGGTGTAGATACATTATTGTTACGCAATGCGGCAGTCAACCTAGCAGCTAAATTCAAAGCAACAAGTACCAGCAATACTGGTGCTGCTTACTAAATTATTCGGAGACATTCAATGTTAGCGCTAAAAGATCCTACTTTACTACGCCAAGCTTGCTATATCAACGGTGCTTGGGTAGGTGCAGATAGTGGGGAGACTGTAGCAGTGCGTAATCCAGCGACGGGTGCAATTGTGGCATATGTTCCACGTTGTGGTGCAACCGAAGCTGAGCGTGCAGTGAAAGCAGCCGATCAGGCATTAAAAACTTGGCGCTTGACTACAGCGAGCGAACGTAGTCGCATTTTACGTCGTTGGTTTGATCTGATGATGGAAAATCAAGATGATCTTGCTGCATTGATGACTGCTGAGCAGGGTAAGCCTTTGGCAGAGGCTCGTGGAGAAATTGCTTATGCAGCCGCTTATCTGGAATGGTTTGGTGAGGAAGCAAAGCGTGCTTATGGTGAAGTGATTCCATCTCCATTCAAAGGCACTCAAATCGTTGTGACTAAAGAGCCTGTAGGCGTTTGTGCAGCTATTACACCTTGGAACTTTCCATCTGCCATGATTACGCGAAAAGTAGGGCCTGCGCTAGCTGCGGGTTGTACTATTGTGTTGAAGCCAGCCGAACAAACGCCATTGTCTGCCTTGGCTTTAGCTGAGTTAGCCGAGCGTGCAGGTGTCCCTGCAGGCGTGTTTAGTGTGGTAACAGGTCGAGCCAGTGCCATTGGTGGTGTTATGACCAGTAGCCCGATTGTTCGCAAGTTAACTTTTACAGGTTCGACTGAGATTGGACGCCTGCTTATGCAGCAATGTGCTGGCAGCATCAAAAAAATGTCGCTTGAGCTTGGTGGTAATGCACCATTTATTGTATTTGATGATGCCGATTTAGACGCTGCGGTTGTTGGTGCAATGGCTTCAAAGTACCGTAACGCAGGGCAAACTTGTGTTTGCAGCAATCGATTTCTAGTTCAGGCAAATGTTTATGAAGCCTTTGCAGCCAAGCTAGCGGTTGCCGTAGCAAAACTAAAAGTAGGTGATGGCGCTGAAGAAGGCGTGACACAAGGGCCGTTGATTGATGAGGCTGCAGCTGCCAAAGTCGAAGCGTGTGTTGAAGATGCGGTTGCAAAAGGTGCACGCATTGTTGCGGGTGGAAAACGCCACAATTTAGGTGGCACTTGGTTTGAGCCAACAGTGCTGTGCGATGTTGATACAAGCATGTTGGTTGCATCAGAAGAAATTTTTGGCCCTGTTGC
>JANOHT010000004.1:0-3665 GCA_031406605.1 Methylotenera sp.
ACTTTGAAGGCCGTGGATGCAATTGCTGCTGAAGATACGCGGCATACGTCAGGTTTATTGTCGCATTTTGGAATAAGCAAAAAGCTTATTGCCGTACATGAACATAATGAACATCAGTCTGCTGAAAAGTTGTTAGTGCAACTAAAAGCCGGTGAAAATATTGCCTTGGTTACGGATGCGGGTACGCCAGGTATTAGTGACCCAGGGGCGGTGGTGGTGGATGTTGTGCGTAAGGCAGGCGTTAAAGTCGTACCGATTCCAGGGGTCAGTGCGGTGATTGCTGCCTTGTCAGCATCAGGTATTGTTCAAAATGGCTTTCTATTTTATGGTTTCTTACCAGCAAGTGGCGCGGCACGGCGCAAAGTACTAGAGGTTTTAAAAACACAAACCGTCACACTGGTATTTTATGAAGCACCGCATCGTATCGTCGAAAGTATTATAGATATGGCGAACGTATTGGGTGCAGAACGAAGAATTACTTTTGCACGCGAAATTACCAAAACGTTTGAAACTATTTATAGTTGTGATTTAGCACATGCGGCTACTTGGCTAGAAGCCGATACTAATCAACAGCGAGGCGAGTTTGTGCTTTTAGTTGAAGCTGCGGCAATAAAAAATGCAGAAGAAATTTCAGAAGAAACCATACGCGTATTAAAACTGTTATTGGCTGATTTACCACTTAAACAAGCGGTTAAGTTAGCAGCAGAAATCACCAATGAAAAGAAAAATGACCTTTACGAATTTGCACTAAGCTTAAAAGTTAAGCTCAAAGAATAGTGCTAAACATAGCAACCATAGAATAGACCTACAAAAATGACTAATCAACATATTTTAACTATTACCCGCCCAGATGACTGGCATTTACACCTGAGAGACGGGGCAGCCTTAAAAGCAGTGTTGCCAGATACCGCACGGCAATTTGCGCGTGCGATTGTCATGCCGAATTTACGGCCGCCTGTTACAACAACTGAGCTAGCAATTGCGTATCGTCAGCGTATTTTAGATGCATTACCAAAAGGTTCAAATTTTGAACCGCTGATGACCTTGTATTTGACTGACAATACATCTGACGATGAGATTGCTCGCGCTAAAGAGAGCGGCATCATACATGGTGTTAAGCTTTATCCAGCTGGAGCGACGACCAACTCAGACTCAGGTGTCACAAATTTAGGTCATTGTGTCAAAGCGCTGGAGGCGATGGAAAAGCTAGGCGTACCTTTGTTGGCGCACGCAGAAGTGACTGATAACGACATAGATGTGTTTGATCGTGAGCGTGTATTCATAGAGCGCAACATGATTCCACTACTCAAAAACTTTCCGGCGTTGAAAATAGTATTTGAGCATATCACGACTAAAGATGCGGCTGATTTTGTAACCGAAACACCAAATAATGTCGCTGCAACGATTACGGCGCATCATTTACTGATGAATCGTAACGACATGTTCAAAGGCGGTATTCAACCGCATCACTATTGTTTACCTATCTTAAAACGTGAAGAACATCGTGTGGCGTTAGTGAAAGCAGCAGTTTCGGGCAATACTAAATTCTTCTTAGGTACAGATAGTGCGCCGCATGCTAGACATACTAAAGAAGCCGCTTGCGGCTGTGCGGGAATGTACACGGCACATACGGCGTTGGAGCTTTATGCAGAGGCGTTTGAGAATGCAAATGCGTTGGATAAATTAGAAGGTTTTGCTAGTTTATATGGGGCAGATTTTTATGGATTGCCGAGGAATGCTGAACAGATTACTTTGGTGAAAGAAAGCTGGAAAGTGCCTGAGAGTTTGCCTTATGTTGATGGGGATGTGTTGGTTCCCTTGAGGGCTGGTCTAGATATAAGTTGGAAAGTACTCTAAATTTAGATTATTAAAATATTTTGCTATAACCCAATTTATGAGGTCAGTTTTTTTATGAGTAATCATCTAGCCGCACATGTTGTTGAGTCAATTTCAGACTACCTTTCATTTTTGGAAGATAGTTTTAAGGATGTTGATAATGTACTTTTTCGTGGACAGCAAGAAGATTGGCCGTTACTGCCAAAACTTGCTCGAATTAAGTTGCGTGATGGCTCTGACCGATTAACTACTGAGCGAAATATGTTGGATGATTTCAAACGGCAAGCTTTGCCTTTTATTGATTCAGCTCCTGAAAATGATTGGGATTGGCTTTCTTTAGCGCAGCACCACGGAATGGCAACCAGATTACTTGATTGGACAACTAATCCATTAACTGCATTATGGTTTGCTGTTGAGCAGCCTGCTGCAAAAAAATGGCCTAAAAATACACCACAGGAACGAGCTGTTGTTTGGACGTTTAATCCATCATCTAAAGATTATGTCGACACTACAGAGTCGACGCCGTTCTCTGGCGGACTTACCAAAATCTTTCGACCTAGGCATATCACTAACCGAATTAAATCTCAGTCTGGATGGTTTACTGTACATAAATTTGTGCAAAACAATCCTAGAGAGTTTATTGCGTTAGAAACTAATAAAAAATATAAAAAGTCATTGATGAAAATTGTTATTCCTACTGGTAAATTTTCAGTTATCAGGAATGAACTGGATAGATGTGGTGTAAATGCATCATCTTTATTAGGCGATATATCTGGACTTTGCCGCCATATTGAGTGGCAAAACTCAAGTCTTATTGACGAATAATTTTTACTCTTGATGCCAAAGTTACATGTTGCTCGCGCGCGACTAGCGAGTTCCTTTATTTTGCCTAGCCAAAAGAAAGGAACCAATCCCTACCGCTTGTTTCCTGAGATGCTGCAAAAAGCTGGGCAGCTGCGGAACTCGCTTCGCTCAGACAGTCCTCGCTGAGATCTCCCAACTTTTTGCAGCATCTCAGGCGCGGTAGCAGGGGAATTTAAAGGCAAATTCATTGAATATTCACTGTTGATTCTTTAATGCAAAAATCTTTCAAATTCGGTCATTCCGTGCTTGACACGGAATCTAGTGGCTTTTGGGTTTAGTTTTGGTTTAGTGCTTTGCTTTCGCCAAGATTTTTGTTTGTCTGGATTCCGTGTCGAGCACGGAATGACGGGAGTGAGCTTATTGCGTTATTCGGTATATGCTCTAGCGTGTTAAAATACGCTTGAAGCTGGCTAGACAGTCGCCGCCTAGTAATAGGGGGAGGAAAGTCCGGGCTGCACAGAGCAAGATGACGGCTAACGGCCGTACGCTGAAAGCCGCAAGGTATAAGGCGCGGAATAGGGCCACAGAGACGAGCGTATTTAGTTACGGTGAAACGCGGTAACCTCCATCTGCAGCAATATCAAATAGGCTGGCACTTTTATTTGTGTGAAGGTACGCAAGTAAATAAGGCGTGGCTCGCGCCGCCAGCGGGTAGATAGCTTGAGCGTACAAGTAATTGTGCGCCTAGATGAATGACTGTCAGCCTTAGCAATAAGGCCTACAGAACCCGGCTTATCGGCCAGCTTCACTTCTGATTTTTACACCATCAATTTACGCTGCAATACAATTCAAATGCTTTCAGAGTTATCCTAATAATCTACATTCATATAATTTTGTATGTGCTTCATTTATAACGATATTATATTTATCATGAAAATGCGCTAAGTCATTGACCTATAAAGAAAAAATAGTAAAAAAGGGCTTGCATTGCTCTTTTTTTTTATCTATAGTGCATATTAGTGGGG
>JANOHT010000050.1:0-5126 GCA_031406605.1 Methylotenera sp.
GAGTGCGAACGCTTCAAATACTGTAACCGCCACACGACTCAATTTTAAATTAGCTTGGTCACAAACCTTAAGCCTATGGCGGGCAGGCGCATTGCGTGTACTAGTATTTGCATTAGTGCTGGCAGTAGCGGCGATTACTGCCGTTGGATTTTTTACTCAGCGTGTCGAAACTGCGCTTAATCAGCAAGGCGGCCTATTATTAGGGGGTGACCTTGCGATATTGGCGGATCATGCAATCGCTGAACAATTTGAAAAAAACGCGGAAAAGCAGGGGATTAACACCGTTAAAACTTATGAGTTCGCAAGTATGGTCGTTTTCAAAGAAGCAAACCAGCTTGCAGAAATCAAAGCAGTAGCACAAGGTTTTCCGCTACGTGGGGATTTAACGATAGGCAGTACTAGTAATGATGCCGGGCATACCGTAAAAACTACACCGAATGTTGGTGAGGTATGGGTAGAGCCAAGACTAGCAAATTTACTTGGATTAAATGTAGGTGACGAGGTTGGCGTAGGGGAGCGTAAGTTGCGATTAAGTGCAATTTTGATACGTGAGCCTTCACGTGGTGGTGATATGTTTAGTTTTGCGCCACGTTTGATGATGAATGCGGCTGATTTACCTTCAACGAAGCTGATTCAATTTGGCAGTCGCGTGAAATACCAATTACTACTTGCCGCTGAACCACAAAAAATTAGTAAGTACTTGTCAGCAACTAAGTCAGAATTAGGTCGAGGCGAGAAAATTGAAGATGTGCGCAACGCACGCCCTGAGATTAAATTAGCCTTAGATAAAGCACAGCAGTTTTTGGGCTTATCTGCCATGGTGAGCGTTATTTTAGCGATGGTCGCCATGCTGCTTTCAAGCATGCCATACATTAAACAAAGTTTGGATATTTTTGCTTTAATGCGCTGTTTTGGCGCGTTACAAAAAACCGTGTTATGGGTGTTGACGATACAAACGATATTAATTGCATTTTTTAGTGCATTAGTCGGTATCGGACTAGGTTTTTTAGCGCAGTTTGGTCTGGCTTATTTAGCTGGCAGTCTGTTTTTAGAAGATTTACCGCCCGTATCAAGCATGCCTGCATTAACTGGGTTGGTTGCAAGCATCGCGATGATGTTTGCAGTGGTGTTACCGCATGGTTGGCAAATTCGGAATCTTACCACCATGAATATTCTCAGGCGCGAGACTTTGTCGCAACCCATTTCTGCGCAAGCTAAATTTTTACCTGCAGCATTGGTGATGTGCGCTATGGTATTTTGGCAGGCGCAGGATACAAAAATCGCAAACTCTACTATTCTGGCAATTTCTGGTCTTTGCATAGTCATTGCTGGTTTTACCTATGTGCTGATTAGGTTGAGTAATAAACTCTTTGAAGTAACGCCACAAAACCAAACAATCAATGCGATCAAACTGGGAGTGCTTGGCTTAAAGCGAAGGTTAGCATTGTCCACCGTGCAAACTATCGCTTTCAGTATGGGGTTGATGGTATTAATGTTGTTAGCCCTGATTCGTGGTGATTTGATACGTAATTGGCAGGCTTCTTTGCCGATAGATGCACCGAATCGTTTTGTGATTAATATTCAGCCTGCACAGATTGAAGGCATTAATCGCTTTTTTGAGCTGAATAATATCAATAATGCGACGGTATTTCCGATGGTGCGCGCACGGTTAATCAGTAAAAATGGTCAATTGTTAGCGGGTACTCAATGGCAGGATGAGCGCGCAAAAAGGCTCGCGGAGCGTGAATTTAATCTGTCTTGGGCTGACAAGATGCAGAGTGATAATAAGCTGTTATCCGGTCGTTGGTGGACATCACAAGAACATGGCAAACCATTGATGTCGCTAGAGCAGGACTTAGCAAAAACATTGGGTATAAAGTTAGGTGATAAGCTACGCTTCGACGTTGCAGGCAACTCATTAGAGGTCACTGTCACTAGTATTAGAAAAGTGGATTGGGACACCATGCGGGCTAATTTTTTTGCAGTGACACCGCCGGGATTACTCGAAAATTATCCCGCCAATTATATCAGTAGCTTCCATTTACCGATTGATGCTAATGCGTCTTTAAATCAATTAGTGATTGAATATCCAAATCTTACAGTGATTGACATCGCTGCACTCATGCAGCAGGTGCGTGGCATCATGCAAAAAATGAGCAGTACCATTGAGTATGTATTTGCCTTTAGTTTAATTGCTGGTTTGGCCGTGCTTTATGCGGCATTGGTTGCCACACGAGAAGAGCGTATTTCAGAAGCGACGTTAATGCGTGTGTTTGGCGCATCACGGCGCCAGGTTGGCATTGCTTATTTTTCTGAATTTGCTTACATAGGATTAATCGCTGCTTTAGTTGCAGCGATTGCAGCTAATGCATTAGCGTATTATATCAGCGTCAATATTTTGGATATTCCATTTCAGCTTAACCTGCCCGTTGCATTGGGTACCATGCTGATGGCGGCAATCGTGATTCCACTAGCTGCATGGTTTGGGTTGCGAGGCTTTCTCAATGTCCCGCCTAGACAATTGCTAAACAGCATTTAATTACATTTGTGGTTGTATACAACCAACTTGGTGGTTGTATACAACCACATTTTGGCGTACATTCTTAAATTGATTAAATAATTAATTCTTTACTTATTGATTATATTAAATATTTTAAATTTTTAATTGCAGGAATAGATTTTGCATATATGGATTGTACATATGTAACAAAATGTTAAATCAATTTAGGAATAAATATGCAAAGAACAACGCACTTGCTGTCATTAAAACCAAAATTAATCCTAATCGCAATTCTGGCTGCATACGCAACACCACAACTTGCTAATGCAGAAACTAAAGCAGAGGCAGTATTGTTGGATAAGATTGAAGTGATTGCCACCACGCCATTACAGGGGATTGGTTTACCATTAGCACAAATTCCAGCAAGTATTCAAAGTGTAAAAGCCAAACAATTAGAAGAACAAAAAAGTTTAAGCATTGCTGATTATATTAATCAAAACCTCACAGGCGTGAGTGTGAACGATACGCAAAATAACCCATATCAACCTGATGTGACATTTCGCGGTTATGCAGCATCACCGCTTTTGGGTACACCCCAAGGTTTATCAGTATTTGTTGATGGTGTGCGGGTCAATGAACCGTTTGGCGATGTCGTGAACTGGGATTTGATTCCAACTAACTCAATCGAAAGCATTAATTTAATTCCTGGATCTAATCCGCTATTTGGTCTAAACACATTAGGTGGCGCATTGTCTGTGCAAACTAAAAGTGGTCGAACTAATCCCGGCGGTGCAGTAGAAGCTTATCTCGGTTCGTGGGGGCGTAAAGCGGGTTCCGCTGAATTTGGCGGAGTGACACAAGATGGCTCTGTAGATTACTTTATTTCTGGAAATGTGTTTAGTGAAGATGGCTGGCGCGACTATTCACCGAGTGATGTAGGTCAGTTATTTGCTAAAGTAGGATGGCAAAACGAAACGACTTCACTTAATTTAAGTTATACAGGGGCTGATAATAAGCTGATTGGTAATGGTTTAGCACCTGATGACTTTTTACAAGAGCAAGGCCGTGATTCAATTTTAACTAGACCAGATATTACTGAAAATAAACTGTCATTTTTTAATTTGAATGGTAGCCACTTTTTCACTGATGATATTCAATTCAGTGGTAATACTTATTATCGCTATGGTCGAACAAGCACACTTAATGGTGATGGCAACGATGATTTCGATGAAGATGATAATATTGGCGGTGGGGATGGCGTAGATGCTGCTGAATTAGCACAAGCAAATTTAGATTGTGTTGCGGATGGTGGTGTTAACGGCTCAGAAGAAGCATGTAGTGGCGCAATCAATAGAACCAGTTCTAACCGGAAAAGTTACGGTTTTAATGCTCAATTAACGTTTACCCAAGATTTAATGAAAATGAAGAACCAGCTTGTTACAGGCATTGGTTATGATTATGGACGCACCAATTTCAAACAAAACACTGAATTTGGCATAGTGAATGCAACTCGTGGGATTGATGGTGTTGGCATATTTGGTGATGAAGCCGAAGTTGGTCTTCGTGGCGTATCAAAAACTTCTAGTATTTTTGCGACGGACACTTTGTCTTTGAATCCTGAGTGGCATTTAACATTATCTGGTCGTTACAACTATACTAAAGTAGAAAATAAAGATAAGTTAAGAGATGATTCCGATCCTCAAACACTTACAAGTAACCAAAGTTTTAACCGCGTTAATCCTGCCATTGGCGTAAATTTTACGCCATCTAAAGACTTAACAGCTTATGCAAGTTATAACGAAGGTAGCCGCGCACCAACTGCAATTGAACTAGGTTGCGCAAATCCTCTGTTCCCATGCCGTTTACCAAATGCATTTGCAGGTGACCCACCATTAGATCAAGTGGTTGCAAAAACCTTTGAAGGTGGTCTGCGCGGTGATTTGACGCAAAATGTAAAATGGTCATTTAGTGCTTATCGTGCCCAAAACTTTGATGATATTCAATTCATCTCTTCAACCACCACGGGTGCTGGCTATTTTGATAACGTAGGTAAAACAAGACGCCAAGGGTTTGATGCAGCTATCGGCGGTAAAATGGATAAATTTAGTTGGTCGCTAGGCTATAGCTTCGTTAAAGCTACTTATGAATCTGAATTTTTAATAGCTAATGAAGTCAATTCTTCTGCAATCGATACGGATGGAGATACTGAGGCAGATAGTATCCAAGTTAAAAAAGGTGATCGTTTAACAGGTATTCCACAACATCAACTTAAATTACGTGCAGCATTTGACATTACACCATCTTGGAATATTGGTACAAATGTTTTTGTTTTCTCTGATCAGTATTCACGTGGAAATGAGAATAATGAGCATGATGGCAAAGGTGCAAAAGTCGCTGGTTATGCTGTTGTTAACTTAGATACACGTTATAACATCAATAAAAATTGGCAGGTTTTTGCTAAAGCAAATAATGTATTCGATCGTGAATACAGCAACGGTGGTTTGCTAGGTGAGCATCGTTTTGATTCAACTAGCGGTCAATTTACAGGTAACGAAGTGAATGTACCTTTCTTTGCTCCAGGTGCGCCACGTGCTGGCTGGATAGGTGTCCGTTATGAATTCGGCGG
>JANOHT010000122.1:0-1803 GCA_031406605.1 Methylotenera sp.
GGTTTAATCGCCATGCTACCTAAAATCGCTTCAATTAATGGTTGGTCATCATTGGGGTAATCTCTTAAAAGTGGCATTAAATCTACTTTATCTTCTTGACCTAAACACAGGTACAGCTCACCTTTGCAGGTAATGCGTACACGGTTACATGATTCACAAAAATTGTGAGAATGCGGTGAAATAAAGCCTATCTTAGTTTTTGTATTCGCTACACGCCAATAACGCGCTGGGCCACCAGTAGTTTCGGTGCTGGCGATGAGTGGGTACTCACTTTGGAGTATTTTTAATGTGTCCGTATTGCTGCAGAATGTAGATTCACGTGAGTGGTCTACATCGCCTAAGGGCATTTCTTCAATGAATGAAATATCAATCGCTTGTCTGATCGCAAAATCGACTAATGAAAGTGCTTCGTCATCATTCACGCCACGCATCAATACCGTATTGAGTTTAATGTTTTCAAAACCAGCAAGTTTTGCTGCTTGTATGCCGCGCAGTACTTTATCTAGCTCACCAGTGCGGGTGATTTTTTTGAAGCGCGCTGCATCTAAGCTATCGACGCTGATGTTGATACGCTTAACGCCTGCGTTGCGTAAACCTTGCGCTTGCTTTTCTAGCTGGCTGCCATTGGTAGTAAGCACTAACTCATTGAGTCCATCTAGCTTGCCAACCTCTTCAAACAGCCATAATGCGTTTTTGCGTACCAAGGGTTCGCCACCTGTGATGCGTACTTTACTAACACCCAAAGTGACGAAAGTTTTGACAAGACGTGCGCATTCTTCAAGGCTTAATACCTCTTCGCGTGACAAAAAGGTCATGTCTTCGCTCATGCAGTACACGCAACGAAAATCGCATCTGTCTGTAATGGATAGACGGATGTAATCTACTCTGCGACCAAACTGGTCGGTTAATATTGGTGAGGTTTTTGGCACTTTGAACATCATGAATTGTCGTATTTAATAATACATTTAATCAGTGTAATATACCATTTTGTATATCACCTGAATATGAGTCGTTTTGGAGAGATTAGTTTGCAAGATTTATCTATACAAGTAAATACAAAGCTTGAAGCGTTAATCGCAGAACATCAACACATGTCAGGTGCGCTATTGCCATTGCTACACGCTATTCAAGACAATATCGGTTACATATCAGAGTCTTTTTATACGCCAATCTCTAAGGCTTTGAATTTGTCCGTAGCAGAAGTGCATGGCGTGGTGACTTTTTATCATCATTTTCGTACACATAAGCCTGGTCGCCATATTTTGCAAATCTGCCGAGCAGAGTCCTGCCAGTCTATGGGGTCTGAAGCATTAGAAACACATGCTAAAAAATGTTTGAATATCGACTATCACCAAACCACTTCTGACCAAACAATCACCCTAGAGCCAGTTTATTGTTTAGGCAATTGCGCACTCTCTCCGGCGGTAATGATGGATGATGAAGTCTATGGTCGTATGACGCCAGCTGATTTGGACGCGCTTGTTTCTGAAGCACGACTTCCAGAAGCTCGGTTAGCAGAGGCAACCGCATAATGACGACTAAAGTATATATTCCACGTGATTCAAGTGCACTTTCTGTTGGTGCTGAAAAAGTAGCGCTTGGTATTGCACTTGAGGCGAAAAAACGTGGCTTAGAAATTGAGATTGTCCGTAATGGCTCGCGCGGTTTGTATTGGCTGGAAACCATGGTGGAAGTGGCAACTGAAAAAGGTCGTGTGGCTTACGGGCCAGTTAAAGTTAAAGATGTAGCTTCTCTTTTCGATGCGGATTTTCTACATGGTAATGCGCATGCTTTATCGCTGGG
>JANOHT010000179.1:0-3444 GCA_031406605.1 Methylotenera sp.
GATCATCAATTCGATCAGGGTAAAACCTTTTTGTAAAGTACGCTTCATATAACACTCCAATAATTTAAGTTGAATTGAGGAGGCAAAGAATTTTGCGACCTACACTCCGATAGATGCAAACCGCGTGCCAACTGCGCTGGCGTTATCTGAAGACCGTAAACATGAAGTAAATCACCCTTTTATGAGTGGGCACTACAAAAGGGTTCGATCTAGATCAATCAACTGACACATTTGTCAGTTGATGTGAGCCGGCGGGCCTATTTGGTTGGTTGTCTTGACGCTACATAACGTGTCAAGTCCCGCCTTGGTCTTAAACTCTGGCCAATGTGTATTGGCGTCAAATTTCCCCGCTAGTAAACTAACGCGCAAGGCAAACATGACTGGAGGCCGCCTCGTGGTTGCTCCCCATATCGATTAAAAACAACCGCCCCAAAATGCTTAAATTCTTCAAATATGTCGTAATTAGGACGATTTCTTGGTATGCGTTACCTGTGGCATTTCTTACGCTTTATGTAAACATGCACTACGGATCCCAAGATTCAGTGCTCGCTCATGTTTACATAGTGACTTTGCTTTTTGTAACCGTAGCCTTGGTTGAAAATTTTATAAAACAATTCGCCCGTCTGGGGTTGTTTGCACGGCTGTTCATGGCATTTATGCACAGTGCATTGTTTTTTACGCTGGTAATTTATTACTGTTTAGTAATAATTGGTTTGAGATCATGGGGCAAAGTAATCACCACAGAGTTAATCATCAGCTATTGGCATCATGCTGAACAGTTATTCAGCGCAATAGGGGTGTCATATTTTTTAACGCTCGCAGTGTTGATTGCAATTTTCAGCTCGTTTTTTGGTATTTTTTATATTAAACACTCCAACGCAAAGCCTAACATTTTTATTCTCAATGAAAGATATCACACCGGGTTATCTACCTACTTAAGGCTGAGTCTCTTTGCGTTCTGCATATACAGCGCCAATGACTATTTTTCAACGTCGGATCTCTCGTCGCGCGAACCCTTTCGCCTCTCATTATTTTCTGGAAAACCTAATGCTCAATCTCAGCATAATGCGGGGAAAGTCAATGCTAACTTGATACTTGATCCTATAGAGAATTCAGTCAGATCCAACTATTCTCCGGCGACAGATATTCAGCGAAAAAATGTGATATTGATTGTTATTGATGCGCTCAGACCAGCCAGTATGGGGGTGTATGGATACAAAAGAGACACCACGCCGTACTTGAGTAATCTAGCTAATCAAGGGTATTTGCAGGCCTTTAAAAATGTACGTGCTTCTTGTGGTGAATCTGCATGTGGTCTAGCTAGTATTGCAGCCTCCAGAAACAGTCACTTATTGCCTAGCAATCCATTTAACTTGCAGCAAGTCTTAAAGCGCTACGGTTACGAAACTCATTTTATTTTAGGTGGGGATCACACAAATTTCTACAACCTTAAGTCTGTGTATGGCGTTGCTGATAGCTTTTATGACGGGTCAATGGCTACTGGTCACTATATGAATGATGATTTATTGGTGATTGAAAGAGCTCAAAAATTAAAGCCCTGGAATGGAAATCCAGTCATGTTTCAATTTCACCTAATGTCCACTCACACCTTGGGAAAGCAACTGGAGCAATATCGAAAATTTGAACCCGCTAAGAGTTTTGCTGGTAATGTCAAAGGCTTGGCAAAATTAGAGCATATCAATCATTATGACAATGGTGTATTGCAAGCAGATGCGACTATAAAACAGCTTTTAGATGTCTTGAATGAAAAATCTTATTTGAAAAATGCCACTATTGTCATTACCGCAGATCATGGTGAAGGTTTAGGTGAGCATGGACTCTATTCACATGGAAACAGTGTTTATGACGAGGCTCTACGAATACCGTTATTGCTCATTAATTTTGATAACACGATGAAAGCTAAGGTAAATGACGCGCCAGTTATTTCTCAAATAGATATTGCGCCGTCAATTTTACGTGAGCTAAAAATACCAGGGCCTACAAGTTGGTTGGGCACAGCAATTCAAACGGATAGTTTTGCAGATAAAAAACCTAAAATTAGTTATTTTCATATGCACCCTTACATTGGCTTGTATAGCCAAGAAATACCGAATCAATTGTGGAAATATTGGATAGACACCAACACCTCTGAAGAGTACGCATTCAATCTGACAACTGATCCTTCGGAGTCTCGTAATTTATTTTGGCAAACACCGATTTCAATTAGAAATAACTGGCGAAAACTAGCATATGCAACTCAAGTTCAACCTTGAGTTGATGTTTCAGTGGACCAGCGTTCGAACCACCTCTTATTCACTCCCAAACGTACGTATGGAAGACGGTCAGTGCTTAATTTGTGTTGCATAAGCCAGTGCTTTCCAAGCATCCCTAGTTTGAAGGGGGATCTGCCAAACCAAGTTGTGCGATTCCTTCGGATCGGCACTCAGGTTAAAAGCATACTCATCTCGGGTGTTGGTATTTATCCAGTATTTCCATGTTTCGTTAGGTTTCTCTAAGCTATAAAAACCAACATAAGGGTGTATTTGAAAATAGATTTTCTTTTTATCGACGGTTGGCAACGTGTCTGTTTGAATCGCTTGGCCTAACCAGTTTTTAGGTTTTGGCACTTTCAAATCATGCAAAATAGTTGGCGCAATGTCAATTTGAGAAAAAAGATTATTTTCTTTGGAGTCCAAAATTGAGCCATCTTTAAAATGAGATAAAAGTAACGGCACACGCATTACCTCGTCAAATACATTGTTGGCATGAGAGAAGTAACCGTGCTCCCCCAACCCTTCGCCGTGATCGGAGGTAATGACAACAATGGCATTGTCAAGGTAAGATTTTTCTTTCAGGGCCTCTAGTATTTGTTGAATCATTGCGTCCGCTTGCAATACTCCATTGTCGTAATGATTAGTTTGCGGCAGCCCTGGTGAGTGCGGAGTATCATTAGCATAATTTTTATGAGGTACAAATTTTTCAAATTGACTTAAACGCTTGCCCAAGATGTGAGCTGACATAAGATGTAACTGAAGCATCATTGGTTTTTGATTCCAGGGCTGTAAAGACTTAATTTTTTCTATTACCAAAGAATCATCATTCATGTAATACTTGCCAGCCATCGAGCCATCGTAATAGCTGGTCACGGCGCCATAAAAATCACGTAAATTGTAAAAATTGGTGTGATCTCCACCCAAAATCATGTGGGTTTCATATCCGTATCGTTGTAGCACTTGCTGCAAATTAAGTGGATTGCTTGGCAGCAGATGGGTATATCTGGAGCTGGCGATACTTGCTAGGCCACTGTTAGCGGCGGCGTAAAAGCGCACAAAGATGGCGGTCAGAGCACGGTTTTGAGGTGAGGTTACGGCCCATCAGAATGGCACGTCATCCGCATCGACGTACGCAGCTCTAAAGTGCTGGGCATTGGTGGTGCGCTCGTTT
>JANOHT010000202.1:0-10261 GCA_031406605.1 Methylotenera sp.
CGTATAATCCCGTGTACTAAATATCAAGTCCCTACGCCAACCAATCAGCGTAGCGGTCTCTATCCTAATCTTCTTGATTTTCAAATCTCTCATGAATGATTATTACACTTGCCTGCCTCGATTGGTGTTGCTTCATAAGTAATTGGTCGGCTTAAACGCAGCTGGAGCTTTACATTGACAATTGAAACAACAACACCTAGTAACTTTAACGAGTTAGGATTATCTGAACCCATTCTGCGCGCCATTGGCGATGCAGGTTATACCTCACCAACCCCTATTCAAGCCAAGGCGATTCCGCAAGTATTAAGCGGGGGCGACTTGCTGGCAGGCGCACAGACAGGCACTGGTAAGACGGCTGGATTTACACTGCCAATCTTACATTTGCTGAGCCAAAAACCTTTGAGCGAAGTGGCCAAAGGTCGCCCACGCTGCTTGATGCTTACGCCAACACGTGAACTGGCAGCACAGATCGAAGAGTCCGTAAAAACTTATGGCAAACATTTACCGTTAACTTCTACTGTGATTTTTGGTGGCGTAAACGCGAACCCGCAGATTGCGCGCTTGAAAAAGCCGCTGGATATTCTAGTCGCCACTCCTGGCCGTTTGCTGGACCATGCGAATCAAAAAAACGTCGATTTATCAGGCGTTGAGATTTTAGTGTTAGATGAAGCAGACCGCATGTTAGATATGGGGTTTATCCGCGACATCAAAAAAATTCTGGCCATGCTGCCTAAACAGCGTCAAAACTTGTTGTTCTCTGCGACATTCTCAGATGAAATCAAAGGTTTGGCTGATGGCCTGTTACGTAACCCAGGCTTTGTTGAAGTAGCACGCCGTAATACCGCTTCTGAGCTTGTTGAGCAAACCGTGCACATGGTTGCCCAAACGCATAAACGTGATTTGATGAGTTACCTCATTAAGCACCACGATTGGAAACAAGTGCTGGTATTTACCCGCACTAAGCACGGCGCAAACCGCTTAGCTGAAAAATTGATTAAAGATGATATTCAAGCTGCAGCGATTCATGGCAACAAGAGCCAAGGTGCGCGTACTAAAGCATTAGCGCAATTTAAAGACGGTTCTATGCGTGTGTTAGTGGCCACTGACATTGCTGCGCGTGGCTTAGATATTGATCAACTACCACAAGTAGTGAATTTTGAATTACCTAACGTACCAGAAGATTACGTGCATCGTATTGGTCGTACTGGCCGCGCAGGCAGTAGCGGCGCAGCGGTGTCTTTGGTAGACCGTGAAGAACTAAAGCTACTAAAAGACATTGAAAAACTGATTAAACGCGAGATTCCTAAAATACATGTAGAAGGCTTTATTCCTTCAGACAAACCTGAACCTGAGCCACCACGCTCTACGCAACCACACGGCAGACCACCGCGCGGGCATGGGCAAGGTCAACAGCAACGCAAACAGGGCGAAGCTAATGGCGCTGGTCAAAATACTAACCGCAACGCTAACCAAAATCGTGGTCAATCTCAAGCTAGAAACCAAGCTAACCCTAATGCTGAAGGTCGTCCTGCACAGAATAATGGTCGCAGACCTAGCAATGGGGCTGGTCAATCTAACAACCAAGCGCCGAGAGACTCACAAGCCAATTCGACAAAAAACATGTCAGAAGCAGCACGCCATCAAGCCATGCCACAACCGGCTTTGTTTGCGCCAAAAAGTACTAATAACGGCAATTTTAATCGCGGCAATGGCAGTGGCAACAGCCCAAGCCGGAGCAATACGAACTCTGGCAGCCAACATAGAACTGGCGGCAGGGGTCGTTAGAGTATCAATAGATGATGATTTGGGTTGATGCTGATGCTTGCCCTGTCGTGATTAAAGAGATTTTATTCAGGGCTGCAGAGCGCACTAAAATTACTACAACACTGGTCGCCAATCAGTTTTTACGTACCCCGCCATCGGCTTATATCAAGACAATGCAAGTACCTAGTGGATTTGATGTAGCGGACAACAGGATTGTGCAAGAACTTGCAGCCGGTGATTTAGTGATTACGGCCGATATTCCATTAGCCGCACAAGTGGTAGAAAAAGGCGGCCATGCACTGAACCCGCGTGGCGAGCTTTACACAACCGCGAATATTAAAGAACGGCTTGCCATGCGTAATTTAATGGAAGAGTTGCGTGGTAACGGCATCGACATTTCTGGCCCTTCAGCATTTAATCAAAGCGACAGGCAGACTTTTGCGGCGGCACTAGATAGTTTTATAGCAAAAAATACTTCTAAAAATACTTTAAAAACTTGAGATTAAAGTAATTTCAAATAATAAATGCATCTAGCATTTAGGCAAAGTACAAAAATAGATTAAAATTCTAACCATAAAATTTTTTACAAACTTGATTTAGGAACAACCATGCAAATTGCAATGAACACAGTAGTAACAATGACTTATGAACTTAAAGATGCTGATGGCAATGTGCTTGAATCTAGCGCTGAGCCAGTGGCTTACTTGCACGGTGGCTACGATAATATTTTCCCAAAAGTGGAAGAAGCAATGCACGGTAAAAATGTTGGCGATGTAGTATTGGTAGACTTACAACCAGTTGATGCTTTTGGTGAATATGACGAAGAATTAGTGCAAATCGAACCTGCAAGTGCTTTCCCTGCAGATGAGTTAAAAGTCGGCATGCAATTTGAAGGTGAAGACGATACTGGAGAAGTAATTCTATATACAGTAACAGAAATCGCTGATGACAAAGTTGTAGTTGATGGTAATCATCCTTGGGCTGGCGAGCGCGTAGTATTTAGCGCGACCATTACCGATGTGCGTACTGCGAATAAAGAAGAAGTAACACATCAGCATGTACACGGCGCTGGCGGTCATCACCACTAAGAAAGATAGCTCTAGCATTTGCAATGATTAAAAAGCACTCAAATTTGAGTGCTTTTTTTATTAGGATTTATTGGTTAACTCTTTGAGCTTATACAACAAGTCTAGTGCTTGCTTAGGCGTAAAATCATCCGGCTGCATTGTTTCTAACTCGCTCATCACTGGGTGAATCGGCAACTCAACAATAGGCTCGCTCGTCATAAACATATCAGGTTGCGCTGTATTAGTTGCAACCTGATTATTCTCAAGTTGAATCAATTTTCGTTTAGCCGCCGCTACTACACTTTTAGGGATTCCTGCTAATTGTGCGACTTGTAAACCGTAACTCTGATTAGCAGCACCTTCTTCTACCTTGTGCATAAACACAATATTATTACCGTGTTCCACGGCATCCAAGTGCACGTTCGCCGCGTGTTTGAATTCATCGACAATGCGGGTCAACTCAAAATAATGTGTAGCAAATAAAGTGTAGCTACGATTCTTTTCCAGCAGTTGTTTCGCCACTGCCCAAGCCAAGCTCAAGCCGTCAAAGGTACTCGTTCCCCGACCAATCTCATCCAACAGCACCAAACTTTTCTCAGTCGCATTATGCAGAATATTGGCGGTTTCTGTCATCTCCACCATAAAAGTAGAGCGGCCTCCTGCCAAGTCATCAGAAGCACCTATTCGCGTCATGATACGGTCAATTTCACCGATCTTAGCTGAATTTGCAGGAACATAAGACCCACAATGCGCCAATAAAACAATTAAAGCCGTTTGACGCATAAAGGTAGATTTACCACCCATATTAGGGCCGGTGATTAACAACAACTGACGAAAAGTATTTAACGATACATCATTAGCAATAAAGGGCTGGCCTGACGTGGCAACAGAAATCTGCTCAACTACTGGATGACGGCCATTCGTGATGTGAATGCCAGCTTCAGTGGTGAAATCAGGCACAACATAATTCAGCGTGACTGCTCGCTCGGCAAAGCAACATAGTGCATCTAAGCTTGCAACTGCGCCCGCATTGGTTTGTAGTGTCACGATATGTGGTATTAACTTATCCAGCACTTCGGCATAAAGTATTTTCTCACGTGCCAGTGCGCGGTCGTTCGCACTCAAGACTTTATCTTCGAACGCCTTTAGTTCTGGCGTGATAAAACGTTCCACATTTTTGAGCGTTTGACGGCGCCTATATTCAGCAGGTGCATTTTCAGCTTGCGTGCGACTCATTTCAATATAAAAGCCATGTACGCTGTTGTATTCTACTTTTAGATTAGTAATGCCTGTGCGTACTTTTTCAGCGGCTTCAAATTGGAGTAAAAACTCGCCGTGGTTATTTTGTAATGCACGCAACTCATCTAAGGCTGCGTCGTAGCCATCAGCAATCACGCCACCCTCACGTAGCACAACACTAGGCTCAGACTTGATTGCAGAGTTAAGTAATGTAATGACGGCGCTAGGCGCAGTTAAACTTGAGCCTAGTGTTTGCAACAAGCTAGCTTGCAAGCCTTGCAATTGTGCTTGCAGCATCGGAAGCTGTTGCAAGCTCATGAATAGGCCTGACAAATCACGGGGCCTTGCTGTTTTCAAGGCAATTCGTGCAGTAATGCGTTCTATATCTCCAATCACTTTAAGTAATGGGTTAATAGATGAATAACTATTACTCTGAATCAGGTCAGTGATTGCCTCATGGCGCTTCATCACCAAACTTCTATCTTGCAACGGATGATGCAACCAGTGTCGCAACAAACGTGCCCCCATAGCCGTATGGGTTGTATTGAGTAACGAATATAGCGTAGGTGAAGTCTCGCCTCTAAGCGTCATATCAATCTCTAAATTGCGGCGCGTGGCTGCATCTAGCTGAAGATAGGCGCTGGTAGTTTCAACACTTAAGGCATTGATATGTGGCAATGCTATGCGCTGTGTATGCTTCACGTAATCTAGCAATGCGCCAGCCGCACAGATAGAAGGGTTAAGGCTCGCACAACCAAAACCATTTAAATCATAAGTATTAAGTTGTTTGGTCAGTGTATTAAAAGCACTATCAAAGTCAAACTGCCATGTGCTTAAACGTTTCTTTGCAACTTTACTTAAACTGAGTGCCGCATGCTGAAAATCGTCTGCCAGCAAAATCTCACTCGGGGCGATGCGCTCAATCTCTTGACCTAATAACCCAACGGCAATCTCGCTCAAAATAAACGTGCCTGAAGCCAAATTCAAGCGCGCTAAACCAATCAAGCCATCAATTTGAAAGATACTTAACAATTGATTGTCGCGCGATTCATCTAGTAACGCGGTATCCGTTAAAGTTCCTGGCGTTAAGATGCGTGCAACTTGTCTATCGACTGGGCCTTTACTCGTAGCAGGGTCGCCTACTTGTTCGCAAATGGCGACTGCTTCACCTAGTTTTGCAAGCTTGGCTAAATACTGTTCAGCCGCATGATAAGGCACACCGGCCATTTTGATGGGTTGACCATTACTGCTGCCCCTGTGTGTGAGGGTGATGCCAAGTAGTTTCGACGCTTTTTCAGCATCCTCAAAAAACAGCTCATAGAAATCACCCATGCGATAAAACAGCAGCATGTCTGGATGCTGTGCTTTTAAGCCAAGATATTGGCGCATCATGGGCGTGTGATTATTCATCTATAGATTTAATATTTCGAATTTAAGTGATTTTTGTGAAGCTTATCAGTGCCGGTTAACCTGTTCGTTACTTGTATCTAGCAAAGTATTCGACGATTTCTTAGGTGGCAGAATAAATTCACCTGGATGCTGATTAAGCCTGCTCGCCAAATTACGCACCAGCAAGCGCCATTGCTTAAAGCGCACTTTACGTGATTTCATTGCCACATATAAAGCCAAACCAAAACTTACCGTGAGATTCAAAAAGCCTATCAATACCAAACCCAAGGCTGCATATGCAACAGTTTGCCAACTAAGCATAAAGTCTAAGCCAACCGCCGCAAAGCCAACCGCTGCAGAAGAAAGTGTAATATGACGCACATCAAACGGCACACCAAACAAAACGCCAATTAAAGTAGCGCCACCTAATAAGCAGCCAAAGTAAAAGTTACCTGCCAGCGCACCTAGGTTATTTTCGACATAGTGAGCCACTCGATCTAAACGTGCTACACCCAGCAACTTTTGCAGCCCCTTAAGTGCACGTAAGCGTTGTGGAATGTTGTTGTATACCGATAAATTATCATGATACCCAGCAATTAAACCCGATAAGAACAAACAAACCCCTGCAATGGCAGCATAAAACAATGCGCCAGTGTGTACAGGATCAATATCCAAAAGTATGTGATGCGCTTTCTCTGGAGTTACCATGTGCTGTCCCATAAAGTAAAATATGGCCCAGGCGATTGACATTGCCACTGGAACAGCTAACACGACATTACCAAATATTGCGATGATTTGGCTACGCATCGTATTGGCAATCATGGCGATCAAGTTATCCATTTCTTTAGACTTACTATCTGTAGCATCGATGCTGGCTGCGATAGCTGCAGCAGTCATAGCTGGCTGTTTAGTAGCTACCGTAAAATGTAAGATATGAATCAATATAAAACCTAACCCATAATTCAAGCTAAATAAAATCGCCTCGGTCAATGGTGCAAAATGCTCTTTAGCAGTGATGAGTTTAATGAGCGCCATGAAACCTACAATCACACCAGCACCCATTGCCGAGCGCATTAAGGCGTAGTATTCAGTACGATTTTCGGTAATGTAGTGCTCGCCAGTCCGACTAGCATTTTCCGTGACACGTAACGCCATCACTTCTACGTTTTCCTGCCAGTGCTCACTTACATCATTTTTATGGCACTCACTGTAGACAAGCTCTTTGAACAGATTCACTATTTCAGGATTTGCACTTTTATTAAGTGCTAGTTCACTTTTTTCAATACTGTTTTCATCGTCACTTATAGAATTAGCAGCCTCCTCACAATGGCTATTTCTACTTAAGCATTCAAGAATTTGTAACAGCTTTTCCAAACGTGCAATCTGTTGTGCCATACGCTGCAACAAGTAAGTAAGGTGAATACTGGTACCTGTTTGCGCGCTGTTGCGGCGAATTTTGGTAATAATGGCACTGCATTGATCTAGCATCACCAAAATATGTTTGATATCAGCCTGATTACTACTTGAATTAAAATCATCAGTATTGGCATCGGGCGATGCCAAAAATTCGGCCAACTCTACCTGCTGCGTGATAAAAGGTGAAGTGTGTTGCTCAAGCTCAGGATGATTACGCAAGAGCTCTGGCTCTAAACCTAGTGCAGCAATGCGATACGATAACACCTGTGTAGCCGCCAATAGATTTTGACGGCAGGGTTCGGTTAACTCAACTGGCGCCTCATCAAAACGTATTGCAACGATGAATTCTTCCCAAACCGAGTTAGGTACTGCAGAAACCCACAATTCATCACTTTCTTTGGTGAAAAAGAGCGCAAATAAATCAATTAGGTAAGTGGTATCAATCGCTTCAGGTAAGAATTTGTGAGCGATACGACGACGCATTTCGGTAAAAAAGCCGGTAAATACCGAATGGCGCGCCAGTAGGAATAATGAGATGGGCTTATGCTCACTTAATAGCTGCAGTATTGCTTCGCGCAATACTCGCGTCTTTTCAGGGTCGCTATTTAGCAAGTAGCAAAGTGCTTGGATAGCCTTTACAGCGGCATCAACCTGCTGAGGCTTGGGTGGCCTGATTTGTGCAATTAAATCTGCAATCAAATGTGGGGCACAATGTGCAGCTAACAACTTATCTTTTGTACTATCTGTACTAGCCCCAGCTTGATTTTCAAGGGCTTTAGAAGCCTCTTTCGCATATTGTTCAAACACATGTTCTATCATTTATTTGCACTTTTTTAAATTACCTGCAGATTAAACAGGCAATTACTTAAGATAAAAACACTATTTAATAAAACACAGCCCTTAAAACCACCTTAACTGGTTACTTCGGTGTTCTAAGGTCATCAGTCAAGTGTGGACTAATGGTTTGTAGCATCTGAGAGAATATTTTTGGGTTTGCTGCAACGATATTACCTGTTTTCAGCCAAGACTCATTGCCTTCAAAATCACCCACAATACCGCCGGCTTCCTGCACGATTAAACCACCTGCAGCAATATCCCATGTTGACAAACCAATTTCCCAAAAACCGTCATACCAACCCGCAGCCACATACGCTAAATCTAGCGCAGCAGAACCTGGACGACGAATACCTGTGGTTTTTTTAATCATGTCTTTTAGCATGTCTAAATAAGTGTCCAGATGCGTAAAATCGCGAAATGGGAAACCCGTACCTACTAAAGCATCTTGTAATTTAGTGCGTTGCGTTACGCGAATACGCTTATCGTTCAAAAATGCACCACGACCTTTAGTCGCAGTGAATAAATCATTTTTATTTGGGTCGTACACAACCGCATGCGTCAGTACTCCGCGTTCTTGCAGGGCGATTGAAATGCAGTATTGCGGCAAGCCATGTAAGAAATTAGTCGTACCATCCAGTGGGTCAATAATCCATATAAAGTCTGATTCAATATTAGACTCGCCGCTTTCTTCACCCAAAAAGCCGTGCGTTGGATATAACTCTTTTAACGTATCAATAATGGCGTGCTCTGCAGACTTGTCTACTTCAGTCACAAAGTCATTGTAGGTTTTGGTTTGAATCTTAAGTGAGCCAATATCTTCAGAGGCTCGTGTAATAATATTGCCAGCGCGGCGAGCAGCTTTCACTGCGTTTGATAGCATAGGATGCATATTTTCTCGAATCTATTAAGTGTTCGGTTATTTAACACATGAAAAACCTGCATACATGTACTTTACGTAAAGTACAGAATATAAAACTAAATTAAGGTCGTGTTAAAGAACTGATAAAATAGCATTTTAACGGTTATTGCCAAAACTTGAAAATTAGATTTTCAAAATTTGATTCTATTAAAGTTTAGGTACTCGAACATATGTCCTCAAAACTAGATTCTACTAATTTGCTCACGCTACAGAATTTTCGCGTAATTCTTTGCCAAACTAGTCATCCTGGCAATATTGGCTCTGCCGCGCGCGCCATGAAAACCATGGGCTTGCAGCATCTATACCTAGTTAAGCCTGATAGCTTCCCAGATGCGCACGCCACCGCGTTATCTACAGGTGCAGCAGACTTACTGGAAAATGCAGTTGTGACTGAAACTTTAGCTGAAGCGCTTACGGGCTGCGCTTATGCCATAGGTTTAAGCGCACGTAAACGTAGTCTTTCGCATGAGTTAGTCAATGTTCGCACTGCTGCAAACAAAGCCCTTGAAATTGCAGCATCACAGCCTGTTGCCTTGGTATTTGGCACTGAAATGAGCGGCTTATCTAATGCCGAACTTGATCATTGCCAAATGCTGGCCATGATTCCTGCTAACCCAGAATACACCTCGCTTAACCTGGCAGCAGCCGTGCAAATTATGTGCTATGAACTCAGAATGGCGGTACTAGAAGCTGCCAACCTTGAATATGCGCAACTTGCCCCCAATGTTACAAGTGAGTTAGCGACTATTGATAGCTTAGAAGGCTTTTACACGCATTTAGAAGAAACCTTATTGCACATTGGTTACTTAAATCCAGCTGCGCCAAAGAAATTGATGGAACGTATGCGACGTATTTACGCAAGAATTCGGCTAGAAAAAGAAGAAGTAAACCTGTTACGTGGCATACTAACATTGACTGTAACACCCAGAAAACACGATAAATATTAATTAGTGCCTTAAAAAATAATATGTTTAATCACATCAAAGAAGATATCTCCATTGTTTTTGAGCGAGATCCAGCAGCGCGTACACATTGGGAGATACTCACCACATATCCAGGTGTACATGCTTTACTGATGCACCGCATGTCCCACTGGTTATGGCTTAAACGTCTATATTGGTCAGCACGCTTTAACTCACATATTGGGCGTTGGCTTACCGGCATTGAGATTCATCCTGGTGCAACTATCGGCCGCCGTGTGTTTATTGATCACGGAATGGGTGTCGTTATTGGTGAAACAGCAGTGATTGGCGACGATTGCACGCTATACCATGGCGTAACGCTAGGTGGCACTTCATGGAATAAAGGCAAGCGCCATCCAACTTTAGAAAGTGGCGTAGTTATTGGCGCTGGCGCCAAAGTACTAGGGCCAATTACTGTGGGTGCCGGTGCTAAAATCGGTTCTAATGCTGTGGTAGTAAAAGATGTGCCTGCCAATGCTACCGCTGTTGGCATACCGGCGCGTATCTTAGAAGAAGAGAAATCTGCCAAAGATGCAAAATCAACTGAGTCTGCTAAAAGTACAAGCTTTACCGCCTATGCTGTAAGCAACGATAACGATCAATTTAATCCAGAAACCTTGGCTAAAACACTAAAACAGCTGCAAGACCATAGCGCTGAACAAGATGTC
>JANOHT010000238.1:0-3907 GCA_031406605.1 Methylotenera sp.
GAGCTATTAAGCAAAACAAGGTCAATTTAACTGTTAGTTACCTGTGATGACCATAAAAGCATTATAAAACCGACTTAAACATTAAAATTTACAAATTGATGAAAAGTATTTTGAACCCCGTTGTTACACTTTGCAACATTACATTCTATAAAAAGTGAAAATTCAGCATAAATACAACAGTTTACAGTGCCAATTATTGGTGCATTTGGTTAGATTTTGCACACCAATTGTGCATTTGGGTAAATATTAGCTTTTATGGTTAGAAATGCCTAAAGCAGTGTCGAGTTTCTTCATATGATTAAATATAGCTTTGCGAGTCGTTATAAATAGCCTGTCATCGCTCTAAGCAGCCTTTCAGCCTTGGCAATCAGACTTAGCAATCAATCTTAATTTAATATTCATTGTGAACATTACTGTTGAATTTGAGCTAATTTGCAATTGAAATAAAAAAAGCCAATCTCACTGAGAATGGCTTATTTATTTGGTCGGGACAGCAAGATTCGAACTTGCGACCCCATGCCCCCCCAGTTTTATCCTCATTTCATAAACGTAATTAAATCAATACCTTGTGACGCTTGCTATTCGTCATTATGAGTGCTGGTTGCTCCTAATTATATCTAAATTAGTTACAGGAGGTTACGTTATGGGTACGTCCAATCGTTTTGTTGTTCATCTTGGTGGCGCTTCTATTGCTACCGCATGGTCATTCCATTCGGCCAATAAAAAGCTTATCTCTGCTGTTATGCAGCGCGCAAGTGAAGGTGGTGACTTTCCCGTTGATGGCCAAATTTTTAACGGCTTAGGCAACTGTGTTAAGTCTAGTCATTTTCCATGTGTTTTTCGTTCTAATGAAGTGGCGGCTTTATGAAACCTTCATTCTACGAGCGTTTTTATTACTATTTGTATTTGCTAAATGGCCTTGCAACTCAAGTCATGCCTTTTTACATCGTAATTAAACTTGTCAGATTTCTTCATCTTTTTCGCCTTGATTTTATTGGTAACTGGCTTGGTGAGGTATCTGGAATAAATGCACGTCTTAAAGAAATTATCAGATTGTCGGATTTAGAAAAGCTTACTGTTGATAAACGCACTTAAATAGTACAGCACACCCGATTATCCACATCCCCCTGCCGTAAAGCATGGGGGCTGTGGGTAATTCGGATCGAGTGTGCGGAATTAGGGAACGGCACTACGCGACACAGCAGCGTAAGCGATGCGGCACGCAGTGCCGGTTCCTAATCTTGTAATAAGAACACTTACCAAAACTACTATTCAGTTTTGGTGCTTATTAAAAAAAATAAGCCCCAAGTTCTACTAAAACTTGAGGCTTTATGGCAATCAACTAGAAAGGAATCTTGCCAATGGAAACTGTATTATCTCAAAAACACCTTGAATATCAACAAGAGATTCTAAATGAATCGGGTCATCAAAATTGGCATAAGGTTTTAGTGCATGATTTTGGTGGCAATAATATCGAAGTCTCTGTCATGCCTTATGAAACTTGGTCTGAGATGTCTGATGAAGATTTAAAGCCACGTACTGCACGTGGTGACGGTGATAGACAACGCTCTGCTGAAGTTGCTGCTAAACGTGCTAAGCGAAAAGTCCGCCATAAATGCAAGCTTTTAAAGGCTGCTTACATGCTCACACTTACGACAAAGGAAGTTATTACTGACACTGAGCGCTTCCAGTCTTTATTTCAAGAGTTTGTGCGTCGCGTGCGTAAGGTTGCTTCATTTGAGTACGTTGCAACGCATGAGCTGCAACAACGTGGTGCTTTGCATCTGCATATTGCAATAGCTAATAGACAAGACTACAAGCTGCTATGGTCTATTTGGAATAGGGTTGTTGGTGTTGGTCAAGGGCGTGTGCATGTGCGCTCTGGCAATAGAAAAGCGTCTGTGAATCAAATTGCTGCCTATATCTCAAAATACATTGCTAAGAGTTTTGAAACTGGCGAGCTGAACAAACGCAGGTATTGGGCTAGCAAAGGCATAGGCGAAGCCGTCAAAACTACACATTTACTTCGCCCTGACTGGAGCTTTGCAGAAGTTCTGACTTATGTGATTGAGCTTTGCAAAGAATACGGTGTGGATTTTGTACCTAGTCGCGCCCTATGTTGGCAAACCAATATTGCAAAAGGACTTTTTTGGATAGCTTGTACCAAAGAAATTGTTGTTTATCAACCAACTGAGTATGAGATTGTGAACTCGCCTCGTGTAACTGCTTGACACTTGCTGTAAATGGCTATAAATTAACTTATGAACGGTATTAAATTAACTTAGGCGTAAGATAGAAGCGCCAATAGCATACAATTTGTCGAATATTTGATGTCCACACCGACCCTGAGAAAACTCCATTTGGGCGGCTTACATAGGGGCTTGGTGGACAACCCCGCGACTAACAATTAGCTAACATCCCATATTTCTATCCCCGTTCACGTTTTCCAATTCTTGGTTAGCGTGAGCTGCATTGTCACTCACCTTTCCTTATAAGAGTTGGTTTATCAACTTGATATGGGAATAGTCACATGAATACACTAAATTTAGAGCAAGCTGCTGCTTTCCTGCATCTGCACCCTATGACATTGTTAAGAAAAGCTCAGTCTGGCATCGTGCCTGCTGCCAAGCCTGGGAAACGTTGGGTATTTTTAGACGTTGACTTAACAGACTACTTGCGCTCACAATACTCACAGCAAGCGTCGCAGGGTGACAATAAGGAAACCGAATCATGTCACTCTACAAACGAAAAGACTCACCATACTGGTGGGTCAAGCTCTCTGTTGCAGGTCAAAAACCAATACAACACAGTACTGGCACTACCGATAAACAGGCAGCGAAAGAGTACGAAGCGAAACGATTAAACGAATTGTGGCAACAAACTAGGTTAGGTATTGCACCTAAATATATTTGGGAACAAGCTGTAATTCGTTACCTTCATGAGATGCAGCACAATAAATCTCGTGATTGTGATATTCGTCATTTTAGGTGGCTCTCAACGCACCTCGAGGGCAAGTATTTAAACGATATTAATCGTACTTTGATAGAACGTGTGACTACTGCACGTAAAAAAGTAGGCGCTTCAAATGCAACAGTCAATCGTTGCATGGGTTTAGTAAGTCGTGTGCTACACAAGGCTGCGTTTGAATGGGATTGGCTAGATAAAGCAGTAAAAGTGCGTAAACTAGCTGAGCCTAAAGAGCGCTTGCGTTTTATAACATACGATGAAGCGGCAAGGCTTATAAGTGAGCTGCCTTTGCATTTGGCGGCTATGGTTAAGTTCTCATTAGCAACTGGATTGCGTAAAAGTAACGTCACTGGCTTGCTATGGTCGCAAGTTAATTTGGTAAACCGCATGGCATGGGTTCCTGCTGATAAGGCTAAAGGTGGTAAAGCGATACCTGTACCCTTATCTACAGAGGCCATGGATATATTGCGTAACGAACGTTTTAAACATGCTACGCATGTTTTTTCGTATCGTGGCAATACGGTTAATCAAACTAATGGTAAAGCATGGCGAGCCGCTTTAAAACGTGCTGGCATTGCTGACTTTAGATGGCATGACTTACGTCATACATGGGCAAGTTGGCAGGCACAAAATGGCATGTCATTGCTTTTTTTGAAAGAGTTAGGCGGCTGGGCTGATTTTGATATGGTGCAAAAATATGCACACCTATCACCTAGTCATTTAGCTGAGCAAGTTGAGCGCGTTTCTGGAATGATTGAAACTGGTAAGGGTAAGTTAGCTACGAATCAGCTACGCCATGCTTAAAATAAAAAAAGCCAATCTCATTGAGAATGGCTTGTTTATTTGGTCGGGACAGCAAGATTCGAACTTGCGACCCCATGCCCCCCAGGCATGTACGCTACCAGGCTGCGCTATGCCCCGAACCGCGCTGCTATTGCTT
>JANOHT010000263.1:0-7369 GCA_031406605.1 Methylotenera sp.
GTATCGATTATGCCCAGTGTATTTGGCGAAGATGCAGTACTTCGAGTTTTAGATAGAAAAGCATTGTCAGAAGAAGCGCAGGGATTAAGTTTACAAGCCTTAGGATTTGATGCAAAAACTATCAGCCAATTTCGTAGGTTAGCCAGCGAGCCTTATGGCATGGTGCTAGTCACTGGCCCGACAGGTAGTGGAAAAACCACATCGCTCTATGCCGCTATCTCTGAGGTGAATACTGGCCACGATAAAATTATCACCATTGAAGACCCTGTGGAATATCAATTGCCTGGTGTATTGCAAATTCCAGTGAATGAAAAAAAAGGCTTAACTTTTGCACGTGGGTTGCGTTCAATTCTACGCCATGATCCCGATAAGATTATGGTAGGGGAGATTCGCGATTCTGAAACAGCACAAATCGCCGTGCAGGCAGCGCTGACTGGACACCTAGTATTCACGACTGTACATGCCAATAATGTGTTAGATGTGATTGGCCGTTTTATGCATATGGGCGTAGACCCATATAACTTTGTATCAGCAATGAACGGCATTATGGCGCAGCGTCTGATACGTGCTATCTGCCCACATTGTGCAGAGGATTATCAGCCTGACAATCAATTGCTGGCAGACTCTGGAATTACTAATGAAATGGCCGCTGGTATGAGATTTAAATATGCCAAGGGCTGTGGTCATTGCCGTGGCACTGGATACCGCGGTCGAAAAGCTGTAGCTGAGTTATTGATTTTGAATGATGAACTACGTGAAATGATCGTGGCACGCGAGCCTATTCGCAAGTTAAAAGAAGCAGCAAAACGCAGTGGCATGCGTACCATACGAGAAGCAGCACTTGAGGCGGTAAGCAATGGTTTAACCACTTTACAGGAGATTAATCGTGTCACTTTTGTGGCCTAATCAACTACTAGTGGCGCTGGCTAGCGACAATGTTGCGGTGATCAATCGCGTGCGTGGCTTAAGTAACAATGTGATAAATCAGCAACATGCTGTATGTATACCGCAGGCAAATGAGCCTCTTTGGGTAGCTGCAACGCGTCAATTTGAGCAGCTATTAACATCAATACAAGTGAAACCAAACACTCATCTAAACATAGTGTTGGCAAGTAGTTTTGTACGCTATTTGGCATTGCCGCCACAGCAAATACGTATGAATTCAGCTGAAAAATTGGCTTATGCAACTGCGGCTTACAGAGAAGTCTACGGTATAGCAGCCAATGATTGGCAGATTCAATTACACGATGCACCACCACACCAAACCACCATAATCGCTGCCGTTGATAAAAAATTATTGTCCACAATAAGCCAAATCGCACAAAACCACCAACTTAAGCTGGATGGTATTCAGCCTTACTTGATGGCAGCTTTTAATGGATTAGTTGAGCAGATTACTAAAGTGAATGGCTATTTAGTGATTGTAGAGTCTGGTCGACTACTACTAGTGCATTTGCATCAAGGTCAATGTCAAAACCTGCGAACCTATGTCACTGCTGATGATTGGCAAGTGGAGTTAAAACGTTTAATGATGCGCGAGGTATTGTTAAACGAAGTTTCAAGTGATGGTGTTGTGAGAGAAGTTTTAATTTATGCACCTACGTACAAAAGTGTTGTGTTAAATGATATCCAGGGCTGGAAAGTTAAGCGTATCGGTATCGGTATCGGTAACAAAGTGATTAATAAAAATACAATCAATGTAAACCACTTTGTTATGTTAGAGGCTAGTGCATGAGTCAAAAACTAAATTTAGAATTTATTCGCCAGCCGAACTTTGCATTTTCTACTTGGAACTGGTTAAGCGTAAGTGTTTTATTGGCTAGTCTAATGCTCGCAATGTTTACTTGGCAAACGTTTCAAAGTAAACAAACTGTATTAGAAGAAGTCACTTCAAAGCTCACCAAAATCAATCGAGAATTTAACAATAAAAAAACACCTGTGGTAACGGTGAGCACGTCTTTTTCGCCTGTGGAAGTTAAGCAGCTTGAGGAAACAGTAAACACATTGACGACACCTTGGGATGCTTTATTGTCGCAAATTGAGCAATCAAACAAGGCGGATATCGCACTACTTAGTTTGCAGCCAAGTATAAAAAAGCAAATGATATTGTTAGTAGGCGAGGCAAAAAATCTACCAACGGTATTGAGCTACATTAAGCAACTGGAAGCACAACCTATGTTGACAGAAGTCTATTTGCAAAAACATAACACCAATGAGGCCAATGTAAGTAAGCCAATTGTTTTTACTATATTTGCTAAGTGGCAATTGATGGATACGCCATTATTAGCTACACACCTTGCAGAGTCTCAATTGGCAGTACCGTCACAATGACCAAGTTCAATTTAGGCACTAAAGATCTGCAGTATGCACACTGGTTATTAGGCCGATTAGCAAAAAAACTAGGTGTATGGGGCTTGCTAGGTGTGGCTGTCATACTAGTAAGCATAACGTTTTACGCAACAAATATCATTAAACTAGAGCAGAAGTTGAGGACTTCTGGGCTAGATTTAGCCCAAAATCAATTAAATAACATCAATAAAAATAAAACCTCATTAGCAGATAAAACACTTGCGCCTGAACAAAGCGAGGCGCAAAAAATCAATCAATTCTATGAAATGTTGCCGGATGGCGCTAATTTACCAAAGTTATTAAGTGCTATCGATACAAATGCATTGAAACAGCATTTGGTACTCAATCGTGGTGATTACAAATTGACTCAAACTAAGCAGGGTAAATTGTCTCGCTATGAAATTGTGCTACCTGTCACTGGACAATATACTCAAATTAGGCAGTTCATTGCAGAGGCTTTGGTACAGATTCCTGCACTTGCATTGAGTGATATTCAAATTAAGCGTGAGAGTACGCTTATACCTACTGTTGAGGCTAGGTTGGTATTCGTATTGTTTTTGAAGGGCGATTCATGGTAAATATGAATCAAGTTGCGGGCGCCAGCGAAAAGTCATCTAGTAAATGGTTGCTATGGGTTCTTTTGGCCGTAGTGTTTTTGACGGCGTGGACAGCATTTAACAGTGAAGATGCTGAAAATAATAATGCTGGTGAATTGCTTAGTAACCAGTCACTAATATATAACTCTAGTACGGTTAACATAACCAAACAAAGTCGTAAGCCAGGCTCAAATCAAGTTGCTGTGTTGAATAATATTGATAGTGGAATATCTTGGCAAAATCTGAAGCGCGAGCCGCTGCAAGAAAAAGTTACCGATTTGTTTAAGGTGCATTCTTGGTTAGTCATTCCCCCAGTTAAAAAAGTAAAGCCTCTGCCACTACCTCCGCCCGTGGCGCCACCAGCACCATTTACTTATATCGGTAAATTAGAAGATGTTGTTAAAGGTACGCAGATATTCTTACTCGCAAATAACAAATTTTATACCGTTATTAATGGTGAAAACATAGATCAGCTATGGCGCTTAGATAATGAAGATGCGAATACTTTACACCTAACTTACTTGCCGCTGAATTTACCGCAAATACTCTCTAAATCAGCAAGAGCAGCATCAATTAATACAGTAGAAATGAATCAGTAAAAGGATGTATGCATGACGTTCATTAAAAACAATCATCAACAAAAGCAAGCATATAAGCGTGGCTTGCTTTTGTTGATGACATTAACGCAAATTTCTAGCTGTGCATTTGCACCTTGGGATAAAACTGAAGTGAAAGGTGATACGCCTGAGGCTAAAATAATTGAGGCTAAAAAAATTGTTAAAGATAAGCCAGATGATACTTCGCCGCGTAAAAACTTATTGGTGACACAAGAGCTAGCTACTACAAAATTATTAAAGCAAGCTGAGCAAGCCCGTGCGAAAGGGCAATACGTTGAAGCTAATGATTTATATGACCGTGTTTTGCAATTTCTGCCAGATGAGCAGGGCGCTATCAGTGGAAAACAGGCAATTCAACGTGAATTAGCGCAAGAAAAAAAGCTTGAAAAAGCAACTGCATTAGTTGCAAATAATCAGCTAGAAGCTGCACGAGAAATTGTACGTGATGTGCTTTTAGAAAACCCTAGTCAGGCAGCTGCTATTAAGCTTCAGCAAGAAATTAACGGAAAGTTAGCCACCGAAAAAGCTCAGCCCCCACGTTTAAAAATAGCTTCAGATAAGCCAGTATCTCTAGAATTACGCGATGCAAACATTAAAGTGGTTTTCGAGGCTCTATCACGGGCTACAGGCATTAACTTTATTTTAGATAAAGACATTAAACCTGATACCAAAGCGACAATTTTTGTAAAAAAGGCAAGAATTGAAGACGCCATTGATAATGTACTTTCCAGTAATGGACTGCAGAAAAAAGTGCTATCAGAAAATACAGTATTGGTCTTTCCAAGCACGCAGCAAAAGCTTAAAGACTATCAAGATTTAATGATTCGTAGTTTTTACTTTACTAACACTAGCGCCAAGCAGGTCTCGACTTTATTAAAAACCATGCTCAAAACCAAAGATATTTTTGTCGATGAGCGCTTAAATATGTTGGTAATGCGTGACACGCCTGAGGTGATTCGTATTGCCGAAAAATTAGTCGCCGCGAATGACTTAGAAGACCCTGAAGTTATGTTAGAGATTGAAGTGCTAGAAGTGAGTCGTAGCCGTTTACAAGAGTTGGGTGTTGATTTTCCTAATCGTATTGCTGTCAATAGTCTGATTCCTATTACTACCGTGACTTCAGCCACAGGCGTTGTTGCAAGCTCAACTGTGAATACTGCAAACCAATTAACACTGGAAGGATTACTCAATCTTAATAAAGGTAGGTTTGATGTGTCACCTAACCCAGCGTTAAATTTTAGAAAAGTCACCGGTGATGTTAATTTGCTTTCAAACCCACGCATCCGCGTACGCAATAATGAAAAAGCGAAAATTTTAGTGGGTGATAAAGTGCCAATTATTACTACAACCTCTACCGCAAACGTTGGAATTTCAGAAAGCGTGCAGTATGTGGATGTAGGTTTGAAGTTAGATGTGGAGCCGCGTGTGACTTTAAATGATTTTGTAGTGATTAAAGTCGGCTTGGAAGTGAGTTCGCTCGGTGAAAAAACCGTCACTAGAAATGGTGCGACGGTTTACACCATTGGTACACGTAACGCGAATACAGTGTTACGTTTAAAAAATGGCGAAACACAAATATTGGCAGGGTTAATTTTAGATGACGAGCGTAAAAGTGCGAGTAAGTTACCTGGCATAGGCGATATTCCTTTATTAGGCAGGCTATTCGCGAATCAAGAAGACAGAAAAAGCAAGACTGAAATTGTGTTGGCGATTACACCTAGAATCATTGGTAACATTAATTTACCACAAGCTGAAGTCTCTGAATATTGGTCTGGTACGGAGGCGGTTATTAATGATAAACCACAAGTTAATTTCCCTCCAACTGGCGTACCTAAAACTCCACAGGAGCAAATGAGGGAGCAGGTGCGTCTACGTCAGTTAGAAGCTAATCCAGTATTAACACCAGAGTTGCCTACGACCGAACAGGCTGTAACAGCCCCAGAAATACCTGCGAATAATCCTGTTACAGAAAAACCAATACAGCAATCCGAACCGCAACAGTCTGAACAACAGACAGCACCGATACCGATGTATGATCCATCAAATCCACCACTAGCACCATGATCCAAGGTTATAAACATTCAGGCACAACAAAGCGAATCGGATTACTGCTTTGCAAAGGATTTACGCTAATTGAACTAGTAGTCACGGTGGCGATTATAGGCATTTTGGCAAGTGTAGCCATGCCCATGTTGCAAGTGACAGCGCAGCGTATGAAAGAGCATGAGTTACGTACTAATTTGCGACAGATTCGTGAGGCGATTGATACGTATAAAAAAGCCGTAGATGAAGGCCGTATTATAAAAACGATAGACCAAACTGGGTATCCACCAAGTTTGGAGGTGCTGGTTAATGGCGTAGTGGATGCTAAAGACCTCAATAAAAACAAGTTAAGGTTTTTAAGGAAGATCCCACTTGATCCCATGAATTTAACGGATGTTTCCAATAACGATTTTACTGGCAATTGGGGCTTGCGCAGCTACGCAAGTGAGGCTGATAGCCCTGTAGAGGGTGCAGATGTTTATGATGTGTATTCGCTAAGCCCGCAAATTGGTACTAACGGCGTACCTTATGCAAAATGGTAAATATGAATAAAAATAGGTGCTTTGGTTTTGTGATTTGCAGGGGGTTTACATTAGTTGAACTGCTGGTAGTTTTAGCGATTTTGGCTTTACTGCTTACCCTTGCAGTACCAAAATACTTTACTAGTATAGAGCGTGCAAAAGATGCTGCACTCAGGCAAGACCTGAGTACTTTGCGAGAAAGTATCGATAAGTTTTATGCAGACAAAGGTCAATATCCTGAAACATTGGAAGATTTAGTTGAGCATCAATATATTCGACAACTTCCTATAGACCCGATTACTGAAAAAACTACAACCTGGTTAATAACACCCCCAGAACCGCCATTAGAAGGTGATATTTACGATATTCACAGTGGTGCTACTGGCGTAGCAAAAGATGGTACTAAATATGGGGATTGGTAACAATCTCACTTGCAATAAAAGTAAAAGCTTAGGCTTTACTTACATGGGCGTACTGATGCTCATTGCAATTTCTGGAATAGGATTAGCCGGGGTAGGGATTGTCTGGCATCAGGATATGCAGCGAGAACGTGAAAAAGAACTGCTATTTATAGGTGAGGCGTTTCGTAAAGCCATAGGTAGCTATTACATGGCAAGCCCAACTGCGGTAAAGCAGTTTCCTAAAACTTTAAATGATTTAATTATAGATAACCGTTTTCCTGGAATTAAGCGGCATTTACGTAAGCTATATGCTGATCCGATTACACGCAATAAAGCTTGGAAGTTAGTCTTGCAGCAAGATGGAATTGTTGGTGTATATAGTGAATCTAAATTAAAACCGCTTAAAAAACACGGCTTTCTCCCACAATATGAAGAATTTAGTAATGCTGAAGAATATGGCGAATGGAAGTTTGTTTACAATGGCCCCACAAATTCTGATGCAGTGGTTAACGCTGTAATAACATCAAGCGCTGAGTCACAAAACTAAAAGTATCCAAATTAAACTTTATGAATACTGACGATAGTATTTGAGTACTTTTGGCACATAATTTAATGTTTCCGTGTAGGGTGGAATCCGTCCGCGGTATTTTTTCACAGCCCCAGGGCCAGCGTTATAGGCAGCAAGTGTAAGGTTTAAATCCCCATTAAATAAATCAAGTAGCTCACGTAGATATTTTGCTCCAGCTAAAATATTCTGTTTCGGGTCGTTTCTATCGCTCACTTGAAAGCGCTTTGCAGTGGCTGGCATGAGTTGCATTAAGCCATAAGCGCCTTTTTTGGAA
>JANOHT010000265.1:0-1829 GCA_031406605.1 Methylotenera sp.
ACCATCATACCAATGATTCTGGCATCACCTTGAGAAAGCTGCAAAGCAACATCACGCGCAACTTCAATTTGCAACTGATATTGTTTTTGACTATTTGCATGGCTGCAATCAATCATCAATCTAGGCGCCAATCCCGCAGAAGCTAAGCTAATACAGGCAGCATCTACACTTGCTGCATCGTAATTAGGCATTTTCCCGCCACGTAGAATCACATGACAGTCTTCATTACCAGTCGTTGAAATAATCGCAGACTGGCCTTCTTTAGTGACTGAAAGGAAATGATGCGGACTAGCTGCTGTTTTAATCGCATCAATCGCCACACGGACACTACCATCCGTACCGTTTTTAAAACCTATTGGACACGACAAACCCGAGGCTAATTCACGATGTATTTGTGACTCAGTCGTACGTGCGCCAATGGCACCCCAACTCACTAGATCAGCTGTATATTGTGGTGTGATGGTATCTAAGAACTCAATACCAGCGGGCATGCCTAATTCATTAACATCCAGTAAAAATTTACGGGCAATCTCTAAACCCTCATTGATACGATAACTACCATCAAGATGTGGGTCGTTAATCAAGCCCTTCCAGCCCACAGTCGTTCGCGGCTTCTCAAAATAAACGCGCATCACAATCAACAAGTCTGCACTTAAATTTTTGCGTACTTCCATCAGGCGGCGTGCGTATTCCATGCCAGCTTCAGCATCGTGAATAGAACATGGTCCGACAACCACCAGTAAGCGATCATCTGCTTGATGTAAAATACTATGAATTGCCGCGCGCGTAGCCAATATATTTTGTGTTGTCTCAATACTTTCTTTGAGGCGACCCAATAAGTCACATGGCGTAATCAATTCCTTGATTTCACGTATACGTACATCATCTGTAGCTAATTTTTCGTAATTGGTCATTTACTATTACTTTTTAAAATTCTGTTTGTATAACATTGGCGCTATTTAAAACTACGCTTTTAATATTTGCGTTAAAACTTCTAGAAATCGAGCATTTTCACTAAATAACCCTATGCTCACCCTTAAGTATTCCGGCATTTCATAATTCGCTATTGGACGCACAATCACTCCATTTTGCAGCAGTTGTTGATTAATGCTTGCCGCATTAGCTACCTTAAAACTGATAAAATTGGCATATGAAGGAATATACTCTAAACCTAGCTCCTGTAATCCTTGAGTCATTTGCACCATGCCAGCTTGGTTTAAGGCATAACTGCGTGCAACAAAATCATCGTCCGCTAATGTAGCTACGGCAGCAGCCTGCGCAATGCTATTGACATTAAAAGGTTGGCGCACCCGATTCATCATATCCGCAATATGGGGATGAGCTAAACCAAAACCAATGCGCAACCCAGCTAAACCGTAGGCTTTAGAAAAAGTACGTGAAATAATCAAATTATTAAACTCAGCTAACCAGCTAATGGCTTCAGATTTATGTGCCGCTGATAAGTATTCATCGTATGCTTCGTCTAATACCACTAAAACATGTTCGGGCACTTTTCTTAAAAATGCGAGCAACTCATTTTTACCAAGTAATGTACCTGTTGGATTGTTTGGATTCGCTACAAATATGATGCGTGTTTTCGCAGAAATGGCAGCGAGCATACCCTGTAGGTCATGTCCAAAATTTTGCGCTGGAACGACAACACCTTGTGCTCCGGTAGCCTGCGTGAATAATGGATAGACTGCAAAAGCATGTTGCGAATAAACAGTTTCACAACCTGATGTGAGGAAAGCGCGTGCTGCCAACTCTAAAATATCATTAGAACCATTCCCGAACACAATCTGTTCAGGTTGAACATTGAATTTTTTACT
>JANOHT010000089.1:0-30273 GCA_031406605.1 Methylotenera sp.
CTGTATTGGCTGAGATTCCACTAGTGCGCAAAGATCTTGGTTATATTCCACTAGTGACGCCAACCTCACAAATTGTGGGCACACAAGCAGTGTTGAATGTGATGACTGGGCAACGTTATAAATCTATCACTAATGAAGTGAAAAACTACTTCTTAGGTCAATATGGCAAAGCGCCGAGCGAAGTCAACGAAGGCGTTAAAAAGCTGGCGATTGGTAATGCAGAACCTATCACATGCCGCCCAGCAGATTTATTAGAGCCTGAAATGGCGCGACTCACCAGTGAGTCAGAGCGCTTTGCACAATCAGAAGAAGATGTGTTGACGTATGCAATGTTCCCAGATATTGGTAAAACCTTCTTACAAGCGCGCAGTACAGGTTCGTTAGAGCCTGAGGTATTGTTAGATAAAGCGGCCATGAATGCTTCAGCATCACGGTATGCACCGAGTGAGTTCAAGGTGACGCTACATGGCGAAACTTTCCATATCAACTTAACCGGTAGCGGTCATCCCGGTGAAGAGAAGCGTCCATTCTACGTTTCTATTGATGGCATTGCAGAAGAAGTAATGGTGGAAACTTTAAGTGAAATTGAAGTCTCTGGCGGTAATGTCAATGGCGGTAAAAAGAAAGCTTCTTCCGGTGTTGGTAAAAGCGGACGCCCTCGCCCATCACATAATGGTCACGTGACCACATCAATGCCAGGTACTATTGTTGCCGTAAAAGTAAAAGCTGGCGATAAAGTAACTGCAGGTGATGGCGTACTTGTGATTGAGGCAATGAAGATGGAGAACGAAATTCAGGCTTCTACCACGGGAGTGGTGGTTGCAGTACATGTGATTAAAGGCGATACGGTCACGCCTGATGAGTCATTACTCGAGATTCAGCCAGAGTAAGTATTATTGATATAACTTATCTAGCCGACAGAACTACACTGTCGGCTTTTTATTTACACATACTATTTAACTTATAAATTAAGATCATAAAAAAATGAATTCTGATCTAGTCCTTGCCTCATCGTCCATCTTTAGACGAGAATTATTAACACGCTTGCAGCTCCCATTTAGCTGCATCTCACCTGATGTGGATGAAAGTCCTCTTACAAATGAACTGCCGCAGGAAACAGCGCTAAGGTTAGCCCAAGTAAAAGCGCTTAAAGTTGGATTAACTCATCCGAACACATTGATTATTGGCTGTGATCAAGTGGCAACACTGGACAATATACAACTAGGTAAGCCACTTAATCATGATAATGCGACCAAGCAACTACGCATGATGCGCGGTCGTGAGGTGATTTTTCATAGCGCTTTATGTCTTTATAATCCAGCTACACACAATATGCAGGCTGAAGTCGTACCATATGTGGTGCAATTTAGAGATTTAAGTGACACACAAATTGAAAATTACCTGATTAAAGAACAGCCTTATCATTGTGCTGGCAGTGCAAAATCAGAAGGTTTAGGCATTGCGATTATTGAAAGAATGACGGGTGATGACCCGAATGCGCTCATTGGCTTGCCACTCATTAGGTTGGTTGGCATGTTACAAAATGAGGGCGTCAACGTAATTTAAATCCGCCCGTTATTGGCTTAGCCCGATTATTTAACCGTGGCAATTGATGCAACACTGTTAATAAACCATCATTATTGATTGGCAGGTTAAAAAATCAACTTCCCAAATCTGGAGATTTTAATGTTTAAACTTCGCTCTCTCGCAGTTGCTGTCCTGTTTACTTTACCTATTGCTTCATTTTCATCTGGGGCTATTGCATTGGAAACGAATGAAATCAGAAGCACAATTAATGATCAGCAAAGTGTCGCCGTCACAATTTACAACAACAACCTAGCGCTAGTAAAAGATCAACGTAAAGTACAACTCAACAGCGGAATACAAAAATTGGCGATTCGTGATGTAAGTGCACAAATGCGCGCAGAAACTGCTTTGTTAAGAAGTTTAAGTCACCCAGGTGGCTTTTCTACATTAGAGCAGAATTTTGATTTTGATTTACTTACACCAGAAAAACTATTGGAGAAATACGTAGGTAAAACTGTATCTATTATCAAAATTCATCCGACGACTGGCGAAGAAAAAGTAGAGCAAGCCACTGTGCTTTCAGCCAATAACGGCGTAGTGCTTAAAATTGGCAATCGCATTGAAACGGGCCAATTTTTTACAAATGAAAAGTCTGGGCGTATTGTCTATGATGATATCCCGGCCAATCTACGTGACCGGCCGACCCTTGTCACCCAACTTAATAACAAAACGGCTGCACCGCAAACCATTGAACTTAGCTACTTAACAGGTGGTTTGGCTTGGAAGGCAGATTATGTTGCAGAACTTAGCCCGAAAGAAGATAGTGTGGATTTATCAGGCTGGGTAACACTGACTAACACCAGTGGCGCTAGTTACAACAACGCTAAGCTGCAATTAGTCGCAGGTGACGTTAATCGTGTGCCAGAAAACTACCCTCGCGCAATGGCTATGCGAAAAAATGTAGATATGATGGCAGAATCTCCAGGGCCAATGGCGGAAGAGTCTTTGCTTGAATATCACCTATATTCATTAGATCGTCCAACAACGATTGCTGAAAATCAAACTAAACAAGTAGCATTGCTATCAGCTACAGGTGTCCCCGCACGTAAAGAACTAGTTTTGCGTGGTGCAGATTACTATTACCAAGCTCAATATGGCGACCTTGGCACAAAAATGAAAGTCAGTGTTTTTGTTGAGTTTGATAATAAAGAAACTACTAAGCTAGGCATGCCATTGCCTAAAGGCATCATGCGTGTTTACAAGAAAGATAGCCAAGGTAACGCGCAATTCGTAGGTGAGGATAATATAGACCACACCCCTAAAAATGAAGTTGTACGTTTGAAACTAGGCGAAGCGTTTGACGTGACTGCCGATAAGAAGCAAACCGACTTTAAGACTCTGCCCCGCCCATCTAAAGGCAATAGTGCATTTGAGAGTGCCTATGAAATCACACTCAAAAATGCAAAGAAAGAAAAAGTAATTGTGACAGTGCAAGAACCTATCAGTGGCGACTGGATAATTACTTCCGAAAGCCAAGCACATAAAAAAGCTAACAGTCAATTGGCTGTATGGAAAGTCGAGATTCCAGCCGAAGGCAGTGTGACACTTAACTACCGAGCACGAGTGAAATATTAAAATTCCAATTTGTGATAGTTTTTACTCTTAATATGATTGAAAGTTGATTTTGTGAAATTAGGAACACTGTATTTAATCCCCGTGACCCTTGGTGATGACAATATCACCAAGGTGTTACCACCTGAAGTGGTCACTATTGCACAACAACTTGATATATTTGTTGTGGAAAATGAGAAAACTGCTCGCCATTTTTTGAGTACGATTAAAACCAATAAGCCTGTTCGTGAACTGCAGTTGTTAACTTTAAACGAACATACTCAAGATCAAGAGCTACCGGACTTACTCAAACCATTACTCGCGGGATTAGATGTGGGTTTAATGAGTGAGGCTGGCTGCCCTGGCATTGCCGACCCAGGCGCAAAGCTCGCCGAATTAGCGCATCGTAAAGGTGTGAGCGTAAGACCTTTAGTGGGGCCCAGCTCTATCTTGTTAAGTTTAATGGCCTCTGGCTTCAATGGGCAAAGGTTTACGTTTTTAGGCTATATCCCAGCTGACAAAGCTGCGCGAATTCAACGCTTAAAAGAGATAGAAAAAACATCCGGTAAATTTCATGAAACCCAGATTTTTATTGAAACGCCTTATCGAAATCAGCATTTGCTAGAAGACATTCTCGCGCATTGCAATCATGCAACAAAACTATGTATTGCCTGCAATATTACTTTAGTAGATGAATTAATTGTGAGTAAAACTATTGCTGAATGGAAGAAATCCACGCTTCCAGACTTACATAAAAAACCTACAGTATTTTTAATCTTGGCTTAATTCTTAGCGCTTAAAACTTAGCTAGATTCTTTACGGGTGCATAACTCAGCCTGTGTATTGGTGAAATGCCATGTAAAGTCAGCATCTCTAGATGTAGCGCTGTTGGGTAACCTTTATGTTTTGCGAAGCCATACTGCGGATATTTTTGGTCTAGTTGATAAAGCTCAGTATCACGCGCCACTTTGGCAAGTATAGAAGCCGCAGAAATCGCTTGAACCTTGCTATCGCCTTGCACTATTGCCTCACATGGCAAGTCTATTTTTGGACATTTATTGCCATCAATCTGTACTAAATCAGGCGTAATGTTGAATTGGAGTTGTAGGTTTTCAATAGCGCGTTTCATCGCAAGTAGACTGGCTTGCAGAATGTTAATGTTATCAATCTCTTCTACGCTACTACTGGCAATCGCCCAAGCTAGCGCGTGCTGTTTAATTTCAACACTGAGTGAATCACGTTTTTTTTCAGACAATTTTTTTGAGTCAGCTAAACCAAAAATAGGTCGCTCAGGATTCAATATGACTGCTGCTGCATAAACAGCACCTGCAAGAGGACCTCTGCCAGCTTCATCCACACCACAAATCAGCCGATACGATGAGTTCGTATTGGGAATCATGCTAAATGAGAAAGAATGGCAACAGCCGCTTTTTCGGCCGTATTCTGCCGTAAGCTATGATGAATCTTGTTAAACTCTTCTTTGATTTCAGCTGCATAATTAGTATCACTCACTAACTTTAATGCGGCATCCGCCAGTTTTTCAGGTGTAGAGTCATCTTGTAACAGTTCAGGCACCACAAATCTTCCCGCTAAGATATTAGGTAATCCTACGTAAGGTTGCAATTGCATGCGCTTCAGTAATTGCCAGCTGAGTTTAGGCATTCTATAAGTAATGACCATCGGTTTTTTAAGCAGCGCCGCTTCCAAGGTTGCAGTACCGGACGCCACAATCACGACATCCGCTGCTTCCATAGCATCGTGAGCATGACCGAACAATATTTGAATAGGTAAATTTTCGGGTTCGTGGAAAATAGCCAACTCAAATATTTGACGCGTTTCGCGCGTAATTAAAGGCACTAAAAATAATGCATTGGGATAGTCTGCATAAATAAGTTTGGCTGTTTTGACGAACAATTGCGCGTGCTGCTGTACTTCACTTTGTCGGCTGCCAGGCAGCATGGCAATCACTAAAGCCGTTGACTTAATCTTAAGCCCCTCGCGCGCAGCAATAACATCAGGTTCCATAGGTAGCATATCTGCCAGTGGGTGTCCGACATAAGTGACTGCAACACCTGCTTGTTGATACAGCGCAGGCTCAAAAGGAAACAGTGCAAGCATATGCGTGACGGCTTGCTTGATTTTATTAATACGATTTTTTCGCCATGCCCAAATGGATGGGCTGACATAATGAATGGTTTTGATGCCTTTGTTTTTGAGTTTTTTTTCTAACCAAAAATTGAAATCTGGCGCATCAATGCCAATAAATAAGTCTATGGGATTATTTAAAAAATGCTTAAGTAGTTGCTTGCGAAGTCTAAGTAAACCAAACAAATGTTTGATCACTTCTACATAGCCACGCACTGATAACCGCTCCATGGGGAAAAGCGACTGTGCACCCTCACCCATCATTTTAGGGCCAGCAATGCCTACGAACTCTATATCCGTACGTTTAAGTTTTAACGCCTGAATGAGATGGCTTCCGAGCAAGTCGCCTGACGCTTCTCCTGCAACAATTCCTATTCTCACCATAGATAGCTACTTAACGGACTATGCCGCGAGTAGAAATATTTAAAAAATCAGTGAGTAACTTAATTTCTGGTGTTGAGTCCTGCATAGCGGCAAGTTCAATTTTAGCCTCTTCTAATGATAGACCATTGCGATACAATGCCTTATATGCACGTTTAATTTGCAGAATACTTTCAGCTGTGAAGCCGCGGCGCTTTAAACCTTCGGCATTAATGCCGTGTGGTTTAGCATCATAGCCAGCAGCAGTCACATAAGGTGGAATATCTTTAAAAACCACTGAACCAACAGCAGTAATTACGTGCGATCCAATTTTGCAGAATTGGTGAATCAGGGTAAAGCCACCTAAAATTGCATAGTCATCAATATCCACATGGCCAGCAAGCGATGAGTTATTAGCCAAAATAGTGTGGTTACCAATACTGCAGTCATGGGCGATATGTACATACGCCATAATCCAATTATCACTGCCAATTTTAGTTGTATTCTTATCTTGTATTGTGCCGCGGTTAAACGTACAAAATTCACGAATAGTATTGTTGTCGCCTATTTCTAACAGCGTAGGCTCATTTTTATATTTTTTATCTTGAGGTGCTTCACCTAGAGATGAATATTGAAAAATTTGATTATTTTTACCGATAGTTGTCGGGCCATTAATAATGACATGCCCGGCAACACGAGTACCGGCATCTATTTTTACATTAGATCCAATAACAGAAAAAGGGCCGACTTCAACACTGGAGTCAAGTTCTGCTGTTGCATCTATTATGGCTGTGGGATGAATTTTTGATACTTGCATTGTTACTTCACTTTATACTTATCTTAATCATTTTTCTTGAGTTACTAGATTCATTAACCTTATTAACTCCACTAGGTACTGAAGTCACTGATTGAATTATTTTACTGTTTCTCAGTTTTATCAATGGCTTTGAGTATGCACATCATCTGTGCTTCGGCGACTACAACATCATTAACTCTAGCAACACCACTATATTTCCAAATACCTTTCAAGATGCGATCTATTTTAACGTGTAACACAATTTGATCGCCTGGAGACACAGGTTTCTTGAAGCGTGCACTATCAATACCTGCAAAATAATATACAGAATCATCGCTAGGTTTTGTTCCCATTGTTTTAAATGACAATATAGCTGCGGCTTGAGCCATTGCTTCAACAATCAATACACCTGGCATTACAGGATGATACGGGAAATGACCTGGGAAATAAGGCTCATTGATGGTGACATTTTTGATGGCGGTAATTTCTTGACCAAGTTCAAGTGAAAGAACACGGTCAATTAACACAAAAGGATAACGGTGAGGTAAGTGTGCCAGAATTTCATGGATATCCATGCTGGTGTCGATTTTGTTAGTCATTTTTATCTCAGCTTACATCTTTAACATTAGTATCATATTGTAACGTTTACTCAGGTGATTTTAACAGTGCTATCTCTTTTTCAAGCCGTTTAATTTTATCTGAAAGTTCATCTAGATGGCGAATCTTGGCTGCTGTACTCAACCATGCTTTATGCGTTTGAAAAGGCATGAGGGCGGTGTATGTATCAGCAACCAGTAATGAGCGTGTAATCATGCTACCTGGTGAGATAATAACGTAATCCGCAATCTCTAAATGTCCAAGTATCATGGCTGCACCACCGATTTTGCAGTGCTTACCAATTTTAGCGCTGCCAGCAATACCAGTGCAGCCTGCAATTACGGTATGTGCCCCTATGACGCAGTTATGACCAATTTGAATCAGGTTATCAAGCTTTACGCCCTCTTCGATAATCGTATCGTCTAACGCACCACGATCTATGGTGGTATTTGCGCCAATATCCACATTCGCATGAATCACAACACGCCCTACTTGAGGAATCTTCAGCCAAACACCAGATTCTTCAGCGTAGCCAAAGCCGTCTGAACCAATGACTGCGCCAGAAAAGATATGGCAGTTTGGCCCGACTTCACAATGATGCTTAATGATTACGTGCGGTTCTAAGCGTGTATTTTCTGCAATCGTGACATTATGTTCAATGATGCAGCCACTACCAATAATCACGTTTTTACCAAGTACAACATTTGCCCCAATTACCGCAGTTGCTGCAACGCTACATGATATAGGCACGGTAGCTGACTTATCGACAACTGCGCTAGCCGCAATACCGAACGATGTAGTTGGAACTGGATTTAAGTAAGCTGAAAGTTTAGCGAAATAGGTGTAAGGATTGTCAGTAATGATGCAAGGTGCAGAGGTCAAAGTAGCATCTTTTTCGCGTAATACAAAAGCACTCGCATGGCTTGCGTTGAGTGCTTTTGTATATTTAGCGTCATTAATGAAGCTAATATCGCCTGATTGTGCATTTGCAAGAGACGAAACACGAGCGATTAACGTGGTTTCATCGCCAACAACACGCCCACCTAATGCATTGACGATATCACTGAGTGAGTATTGTTTGCTCATAACATTAGGGGTGAATGGTAAGGTTAGAAGATTTTAAAATGTTAAAGTTTAAACTACGAACATTTAACGAAATCTATTTTTTCCCTAATAATTTCAATACCTTATCAGTAATGTCAATTTTTTTGCTGGCATATGCCACGCCACTGTAAACTACCAAATCATAACCATCGGCTTCAGCTACGGACTGTACTGCTTTGTTGATGCGGTCTTGCAAGCTACCAAGCTCTTCATTTTTACGCAGATTGATATCTTCACGAAGTTCGCGCTGTTTGCGCTGAAATTCGATTTTAATATTTTGTACATCACGCTCTTTGTTACGGCGCTCTGTTTCTGAAATAGTCAAACCTTCTTTATCAAGCACTGATTCGAGTTCTTTGATTTGTTTAGACATGCGGTCTAGCTCTAGTGAGCGTGGACTGAATTCGCGCTCTAGCTTTTTACCACTTTCTGCTGTTTGTGGAGCATCTTGCAGGATTTTATCAACTTGTACATAGCCAACTTTTAATTCAGCAGACTGCGCACCCAAAGGAGCAATTATGGAAAACACCATAAAGCTAATTAAAACTAAACTTCTCAATGCATTGCTCAATTAAATCTCCTAAAACAGCACCATTTCTATATCTGAATTATGACACAAGATATTGAATCTTTAGACGCATACAGTTTTGTTGTTATTTGAAACGCTAGTCAGCTTAAAATTGGTAATTTAGAACTGTTGTCCCAACTGGAACTGTATACTTTGAGTTTCATCGCCATCTTTACTGTTAAGTGGTTTAGCATACACAAGTTTTAATGGGCCAAATGGTGAAAACCAGCTAATACCTAAACCAGTAGAGTAGCGCAAATCACCAAAGTCATAAGATTGGTCTTCACCATATACATTACCAGCGTCAACGAATGCACTTAATCTAAACTGTTTTGAATCTTTTAAACCAGGTATTGGTAAAAACAATTCAGCATTTCCTAGTAAGCGCTTAGTGCCTCCGACGGCAAAGTTTTCACCAGTAGTTGGGTCAATATCTCTAGGCCCTAGCGAACCGTTTTCATAACCACGTACAGAGTTTACGCCACCCATAAAAAAGTTTTTAAAGAATGGATATTTTTTATCGCCGTAAGAGTCTGCATAACCAATTTCACCATTCAACATAAAGGTGAAGCCAGGATAGATTTCTTTAAACCAAGCGTGTTTGTAATCAATTTTGTAATACTGCAGATCTAATACAGGTAAGGAAACTTCGCCACTAAGTTTTTGCAGTACACCACTGTTAGTAAATAAAATACTATCACGTGAGTCATGCGTCCATCCTGCAGTTGTTACTACAGAGTCGCTACTACAACCACTGGAATTGCCACAAAAATCTAAATACTGTTTAGGGCTTTGGCTAGATAATTCAACTGTAGTGAAATCTGCTGATAGGCCGAAGTTGAAGCCATCACGTTCATTTAATGGCACGCCGAATCGAACCCCGCCTCCATATGAAGATGTATTGTAAGTACCAATACTGAGTGAACTGGTATCAACATCGCGGCGATAAACATCGAAACCACGGCTTACACCATCTGGCGTAAAATAGGGGTCCGTATAAGACAAGGAGTAAGTAGTATTGACTTTACCAGTATTGATTTGCGCACTCACACGGTTACCAGTACCTAAGAAGTTATTTTGGTTAACGGTAACGCCAAATACGACACCTTCACTACTTGATAAACCTGCACCAAACTGCACACTACCTGTAGATTGTTCAGTCACACTGATGTTTAAATCTACTTGATCTGCCGAACCAGGCACGGCAGGTGTTTCGACATTAACATCTGAAAAGAACTGTGTTCGCACTAACCGTTCTTTCGAACGACTAATTTTATTCGAGTTATACCATGCAGATTCTAACTGACGCACTTCACGGCGGACTACTTCATCACGTGTTCTGGTATTACCAACAATATTAATGCGACGCACATACACTTTTTTACCTGGATCCACGAAAAAGGTAAATGCAGCAGTATGTAACTCTTTATTCACCTCTGGCACTGCATTCACATTAGAGAATGCATAACCATCATTGCTTAAACGGTCGCTAATGGCCTTGCTCGTTTGAGTGACTTTTTCACGACTAAAAGTATCACCTGCTTTTACCTGTATCAGTTGTTGCAATTCCTCATCTGGCACAATAGTTTCGCCAGCCAGTTTGACTTCAGAAATTGTATATTTCTCACCTTCAGTTACATTTACTGTAATGTAAATATCTTTTTTATCAGGCGTAATCGATACTTGTGTTGAATCGATATTAAACTCAAGATAACCTTGGTTCATATAAAAAGAACGTAGTGCTTCAAGGTCTGCGTTTAATTTTTGTTTGGAGTACTGATCATCTTTATTCCACCAACTCATCCAGTTTGGAGTGGTAAGCAAGAACTCGGCGCGCAAGTCATCCATAGTAAATGCTTGATTACCAACGATATTGATACTACGAATTTTTGAAACAGCACCCTCTTCAATATCAAACCGGACAGCCACTCGATTGCGCTCTAAAGGGGTAACAACGGATTTTACTGTAGCGCCATATTTACCTTGTGATAAATATTGACGCTTAATTTCTTGTTCAGCACGATCAAGTTGTGACTTGTCAAAAATCTGCCCTTCAGTGATACCAATTTGCTTAAGGCCTTCTTTCATCTTATCTGTAGGGAAAGACTTGTTACCGCTGAAATCAATCTGTGCAACCGATGAGCGCTCTTGTACGGTCACGACCAATACATCACCCTCGGCCTCTATACGCACATCTTTGAAGAACCCTGTGCCATATAAAGACTTAATAGCCTGCGAAGCTAAGTCGTCATTCATGGTTTCGCCTACTTTGACCGGTAGGTAATTAAATACAGTACCAGGCTCAGTGCGTTGCAACCCTTCTACACGAATATCTTTAACTACAAATGGATCTAGCGCAAATGCCGATGTAGCGTACAGGCTAGAAACTAGCAATAAGATAGATTTAAGTTTTAGATTTTCAAACTTATTACCCTTAGCTTTAGGATTTATTTTTTTCGTGAGCGTTAAGTTTTTAATTGCCATGCATTCAGCCTATTATCAATCTGTTTATATCATTATAAAACGCAATGACCATCATCATACCAAGTAAAGTAAAACCAACTTTTTGTCCAATAATCATTGCCGCTTCAGATACAGGTTTGCCAGTCAAAATTTCAACCATATAATACATCAAATGACCGCCATCTAATACTGGTATGGGTAATAGATTAAGCACACCAATGCTAATACTAATTAGCGCCAAAAATGAGATGAATATTTTTATGCCCATATTTGCACTTTGTCCGGCATAGCTTGCTATGGTTACGGGTCCACTCATGCCTTTCCATGATACTTTCCCCGTTAACATATTACCCAACATTTTTAAGCTGAAGATGGCTGTATCCCAAGTTTTTTCAGTGGCTTTCAGTAATGCGCCAAATGGAGAGTAATGCGTAGTTACGAAAATCTTATCAAATTCAGCCTGTTCTATTTTAAACGTAGCACCTATGCGCCCTACTGTTTTATTATTTTCAGCTATAGGTTCTGGTGTAACCGTAAGTTTAACATCAACACCATTTCGTTCTATCAGTACAGCGATGGGGACATTAGGATGCCGTCTAATTTCCTGAACAAAATCTTCCCATACGTTAACTTGGATATTATTTATTTGGCGAATTAAATCATTAGGCTTTAAACCTGATACGTCTGCAGGGCTGTTTTTAGTAACTTCACCTACACGGGCAGGAATATCTGGCTGGTAGATAGTTAAACCTAGAGTAGTCAAAATATCTTGATTTGCATCATCATAATTCACGCCTGATAAATTAAGTTGGTGCACATGAATTTCTTCATTGCTATTGATTGCTTGAACTTCTACGCTTTTACTTTTCAAAGCTTCATTCAATAACAACCAGCGGGCATCTTGCCATGTGGTCACGGCCTTACCGTTAATTTTTTGTATAGTCTCACCTTGTACAAGGCTTGCTGAAGCGGCTGGAGTGTTGTCTGGCACTTTACCGAGCATGGGCTTCATTCCAACAACGCCCATCATTAAAATAATCCAATACAATATAACTGCGAGTAGTAAATTAGCAATAGGCCCTGCTAGCACGATTGCAATGCGCTTGGTCACGGACTGACGATTAAAAGCGCGCTTTAGATCAGCCTCTGAATAGGTTAGCGGTGATTTTAGCGAGTCGGGGCCAGATTCCATTTCACGCTCATCAAGCATTTTTACATAGCCACCTAATGGAATTGCAGCAAGTATGAATTCTGTTTGATCTTTGCCGAACTTCTTAGTAAAGAGTGGCTTACCAAAACCAATAGAAAATTTTAATACTTTTACGCCACACCATTTTGCAACCTGAAAATGACCATATTCATGAATGGTTACCAATAAACCTAGCGTAAATATAAAGGCTAAAGGCGTTATCAGGGCGTCTAGCATGAGAGATAACTTAATGAGTTATGAGTCAATATTCTATTAATCATTTGTTTGTAACCAACGTTTAGCCGCATGCCTAGCATTATCGTCTACGACCACCAATTGCTCAATTGATTCTACTGTTTCAATAATAGCCGCATTTAATACAGATTCTATAAGTTGAGGAATATCCATAAAACCAATTTTTTCTGCTAAAAAAGCTTCTACAGCTATTTCATTTGCCGCATTTAAAATCGCAGGTGCAGTGCCTCCCATGTTCAATGCTTCATAGGCAATTCTTAAGCATGGAAATTTAACCATATCTGGGGCACAAAAATCCAACCTAGCTGTTGCTAGTAAATCTAAACTACTGACGCCACTAGTGAGTCTATCTGGGTAGCCTAGCCCATAAGCAATCGGAGTGCGCATGTCCGGGTTGCCAAGTTGCGCAAGCATGCTGCCATCAACATATTCCACCATAGAATGAATAATACTCTGCGGATGCACAATTACATCAATTTGTGAAGGATGCGCATTGAATAACCAGTGCGCTTCAATCACTTCTAAGCCTTTGTTCATCAAGGTTGCTGAGTCCACTGTGATTTTTGGACCCATTACCCAATTTGGATGATTTAGCGCTTGTGCACGCGTAACGGCTTTTAATTCTTCAATACTGGCCTTCCTGAAAGGTCCGCCAGATGCAGTTAAAAGTACACGCTTAACCCCCATGTCTGCCATGTTCTGGCTACGTTGATGCGGCATTACTTGAAATATGGCGTTATGTTCGCTATCAATAGGCAGCAACGTAGCGCCCCCTTCAATTACCGCTTGCATAAACAAATTGCCAGCCATTACCAACGTTTCTTTATTCGCTAATAAAATGCGTTTCCCAGCGCGTGCGGCTGCCATCGCAGGATGCAAACCTGCGGCGCCTACAATGGCGGCCATGACGACATTTACTTGCTCGTGTGCAGACACGTAACTAAGTGAGGCTTCACCATGCAACACGGTGGTGTTTGAACCAATTGCTTTAAGTTGCTTGCTGAGTTCGTCTGCAGATGGTTCCTGTAACATCACTGCGTATTGCGGGGCGTATTGCTGACATAAATCAAATAAACCACTGACATTATTGTTTGCAGTCAGAGCAAACACGCCAAAGCGATTGGGATGTTGCGATATCACGTCTAAAGTATGCAAACCTATCGTGCCAGTTGCACCTAATATGGTTACTTGCTGAATTTTTTGCTGAGTCAAGGGAGTAGTCATTTTATACGGGTTACCAATGCTACTGAATGTGGGCAAAAAGAGGAAAATATAGATAAAACAAGCTTAAAGCTAAGCTTGGAATCAAGCCGTCCATTCTATCCAAAAAACCTCCATGACCTGGGAGTAATTGACTACTATCTTTAATGCCAGCCTGACGTTTTAAGAGTGACTCGAACAGATCGCCCATAATACTCAGTACCACAATTAACCAAAACCCAACTAAAAACCAAAGGCTATATTGAAAGTAATAGCAAAGTATGTAGCCATAAAGACTTACTGCTACTAACCCACCTGCAACGCCTTCCCAAGTTTTCCCTGGGCTGATTTCAGGGGCTAACTTATTACGGCCAAACTTCTTTCCTGCAAAATAAGCTGCGCTATCCGCAATGCTCACGGTTGCAATCACACTGAGTAACAGCCACGGACTTACTACTCGAAGTTCAACTAAAGCTATCCATGTGGATAATAAAAGGAATAATCCTAAAATGGATAAACTTAACCGATTATTGATTTTTTTTCTTGTGATTAACCAAATCGGCGCTAGTAACACCCAAAATATAGTGACAACACCCAGTAAACCAAACACAAACATATCATGATAATGCGCAATTGAACTTTTAAAAGGAATGCCTGAAGTGAAAAACATCATTAAACTTAGCGTTAAAGCAATTGCAATAAAACAATACATTTGCGGTTTATTGAGTTTAATTAAGTTTGACCATTCCCAAGCTGCAATCAAAGTAACTACCAAGGTTAACAAAGCCCAACCAATATCTGACACTAAAAACATGGCGGTTAAAAAGCCAGCGGTTAGCATGGCAGCAGTAATGACTCTGGTTTTGAGCATGAATTAGGTTTTAGTTTGATTTAGATGGATTGATGAATGCAACAGAATTAACTGGAACTTGATTGGCTTGTTAAGTATTTATTGTCTGATTTATTTTTTGGTTTGATTCTCCGTCAACTGTTCGCTGGTACGACCATAGCGACGTTCACGCTGTTGGTAGGAAAGTATTGCTGAATTAAAAGCAGCTTCATTAAAGTCAGGCCACAATGTATCTGTGAAATAAAGTTCAGTGTAAGCAAGCTGCCATAATAAAAAATTGCTAATGCGTGTTTCACCCCCTGTGCGAATAAATAAATCGGGCTCAGGCGCGTAGTGCATTGACAAATAGGGTGTGAGATGTTCTTCCCGATAAAAACCAGCAAGCTGCGGAACAGCTAATTGCATCTTATTTACTGCTTGCATCACATCCCAGCGACCACCATAATTCGCCGCAATAGTGAGTACTAAGCCGGTGTTAGCAGAGGTCAGTTGGACAGATTCTTCTATTTTAGCAATGAGTGCAGCATCAAAACGACTGTGATCACCAATCATGACCAGCTTAATATTATTTTGATGCAGCTTTATAACTTCACGCTTTAGGGCATCCATGAACAAGCCCATTAAAAATGTGACTTCCTCAGCGGGCCTGCGCCAGTTTTCACTACTAAACGCAAACAACGTTAAATAATCTACTTTAAGCGTGACGCAGTATTTAACGATGTCACGTACAGTTTCAACGCCACGTTTATGTCCTGCGATACGAGGTAAGAACCGCTTGCGTGCCCAGCGGCCATTGCCATCCATAATAATAGCGACGTGCTTAGGGATTTCAGCTGTGGTTGGAATGCTTTGCGTCGCGCTGGTGAAGAAGGCCAATTAGCACTCCAAACTTAAAAGTCGTAAATGACCTTTTACAATTGGTATCATCATTTTCAAAGAGTTTTTCATGGCTAAACTGCCATTAACTCAGCTTCTTTTACCTGCAACATTTTATCAACTTCAGCTACTGCTTTATCTGTTGTTTTTTGAATGTCATCTTGTGCGCGGCGTTCATCATCCTCAGAAATTTCTTTGTCTTTAATCATTTTCTTTAATGTATCGTTCGCATCACGACGTACGTTGCGGATTGAGACCTTAGCGTCTTCAGCTTCGCTACGTACAATTTTGGTTAAATCGCGGCGGCGTTCTTCCGTCAACATTGGCATAGGCACACGAATCAAATCACCATTCGTCGCGGGATTTAGGCCTAAATCACTATCACGAATTGCCTTTTCAACTTTACCTATCATGGTTTTTTCGAATGGCTGTACGTTAATGGTGCGCGAATCACCTAAATTGACGTTAGCTACTTGGTTAACGGCCACCATAGATCCATAGTATTCAACCATGATATGGTCTAGCAAGCCAACGTGGGCACGCCCTGTTCGTACTTTAGCTAAATCATTCTTTAAGGCTTCTAATGACCTTTGCATTTTTTGTTCTGCTGTTTTTTTGACTGCATCTAACATTTGTTTCTCCAACATATCTTTAATAATTTAATACTCAGTTACACGCTTGTCGTATTAATTCAAAGTCAGGCTACTCATGAAAAAATTCTTAAGGCACATGCACTAAGGAGTCACCATAGTGCCTTCATCTTCACCCATCACTACTTTTTTTAATGCACCTTGTTTGAATATGCTAAACACTGAAATGGGCAGTTTTTGATCACGGCATAGTGTAAGCGCTGTTGCATCCATCACTTTAAGGTTTTTGATAATCGCCTCATCAAACGTAATCGTTTTATAGCGCATAGCTTCGGGATTAGTTTTTGGATCGTCAGTATAAATACCATCTACTTTGGTGGCTTTAATTACAATGTCCGCGTTCATTTCCATACCGCGTAATGCAGCGGCTGTATCTGTGGTGAAGAAAGGATTACCCGTACCTGCTCCAAAAATAACTACACGACCTTCCTCTAAATAGCGGATTGCTTTGCCTCTTATGTATGGCTCGGCCACTTGCTCTATGTTCAGCGCACTTTGTACTCGTGCATTTAGCCCAATATTTTTCATAGCATCTTGCAATGCCATTGCATTCATCACCGTAGCTAACATGCCCATATAATCAGCAGTAGCCCTATCCATACCCTCTGCAGCCGGTGCCACACCGCGAAAAATATTACCGCCACCTATTACCACGGCAACCTGTACGCCTAAATCAACCACTTCTTTGACTTCATGCACAATGCGGGTAATGGTAGCGCGGTTGATACCATAGGCATCATCACCCATTAATGCCTCGCCAGATAGTTTAAGTAAGATGCGCTTATAAGCTGGTACGGACACAAGTATTCCTCTTTTTTAAGTTTGCTTATTTAAGCATAAAAACGTTGTTTTAGGCATAAAATCAGCGTTGGAAATGCAAATTACGCGTAAAAAAAGCGTTAACTTACGTCCAAAAAAAAGGATTAAGCATGACACTTAATCCTTTTTTTAAGCCAACTAGCTTACAAGCTAGTTAGGCCTTAAATATAATCTTGACGTTATACTTTTGCAGCCAATGCAACTTCAGCGGCATAGTCGATTACTACTTTCTCAATGCCTTCACCAACAGTGAACATTGTAAATGAAGCAACTGAAGCGCCTCTAGATTTAAGCAACTGCTCAATTGTAAATTTGTCATCTTTAACAAAGATTTGACTTAATAAAGTCACTTCTTTTAGGAATTTTTGCACAGTGCCATCAGCAATTTTTTCTAACATCGCTTCTGGTTTACCAGCTTCTTTTGCTTTTTCAATGGCAACACGGCGCTCAGCTTCAATCAAACTAGCATCAATACCGCTAGCATCTAATGACTTTGGTTTGGCTGCGGCAATATGCATTGCAATGTCTCTAGCTAAAGCATCATCGCCACCCACCAAATCAACTAACACACCAATTTTGCTGCCATGAATGTAGCTTGCAAGTTTACCTTGCACAGCTGGGCGTACAAAACGACGTGGTGTGATGTTCTCACCAATTTTACCAACTAGTTGTGCGCGAGTTTCTTCAACTGTAGCTTCGCGCATAGGCAGCGCGTTAACCGCAGTAATATCTGTAGCATTGCTAGCCGCAACAATTCCTGCTAATTCGTTTACAAACTTCAAGAAATCTTCATTTTTTGCACAAAAGTCAGTTTCCGAGTTGACTTCAATCATCGCACCAGATTTTCCGTCAGCACTAATGCTTATGCCAACTGTACCTTCTGCAGCAACACGACCTGCTGCTTTACTGGCTTTGTTACCAAAACGTATACGCAGAATTTCTTCCGCACGGGCTGAATCGCCTTCAGCTTCAGTTAATGCTTTTTTACAATCCATCATTGGTGCGTCGGTGCGCTCGCGTAATTCTTTTACCATGCTTGCGGTAATTTCAGCCATTTTTAGCTCCTATATTTCTATAAACAACATTAATTTTATTGTTTAATTTATTGATATTCATAATTTATTTAAGTTAATCCAACATAAAATTAACTATTTATTCTAAAACTAAAAAAGGGGCATTAAGCCCCTTTTTAGCTAGCAATAATTACTCAGCAGTTGCTTCAGTAACTTCTGCAGTTTCTTCGCTAGCTGATTTAACCAGCTCAGAAATCACAGAGCTACGGCCTTCTAGCACTGCATCTGCAATGCCACGCGCATATAAACGAATCGCACGGCTTGAGTCATCGTTACCAGGAATTACATAAGCTACGCCATCAGGTGAGTTATTGGTATCTACAACGCCAATCACCGGAATACCTAATTTAGCTGCTTCAGTAATTGCGCCGCTTTCATGACCAACGTCAATGATGAAAATAGCGTCAGGCAAACCGCCCATTTCTTTAATGCCGCCGATAGAACGCTCTAACTTTTCAATTTCACGTTTGTAGCCTAACGCTTCTTTTTTACCGAACTTTTCTAAGCTACCGTCTAATAACATCGCCTCAAAGTCATGAAGACGTTTGATAGATTGTTTAACAGTTTTAAAGTTAGTAAGCATACCGCCCAACCAACGATGATTCACGTAAGCACAACCAGCACGACTAGCTTCTTCTTTTACAATATCTCGAGCTTGGCGTTTAGTACCTACGAATAAAATACGACCCTTGTTAGCCGCCAATGTACGCACGTGTTTAAGCGCATCTTCAAACATTGGCAATGTTTTTTCAAGGTTTACAATATGGATTTTGTTGCGATCACCAAAAATGAACGGTGCCATTTTTGGGTTCCAGTAACGAGTTTGATGGCCGAAGTGAACTCCAGCTTCCAGCATTTGACGCATGGTGACAGACATTTGATACTCCATGTAAGGGTTAAAATTACACAAGCCCAACAACATCCAGCTCACTATAAAAAGCTTGCCAGACACCCTGTACGGGGCTGTGTATTGTTTATAAAATCTTCTACAAAATTGTTTAAAAACTGTAGACGCAAGATAATACCACTAAGCGATTGGGTTCGCTAGCTTTTCATGCTTATTGACTAAGCAATGTCATGTAAATAGATTGCACAAACATTAACTTAGATATTAGTTATGTCATTTAGTGCAAGGCACTAATAATCAATCTTGCGTTGAACTTAGCCCTTTTAACATCATCACATAGGCTGTGTTAAAATACTCAAATTAAATCGACTAACAAGTAAGTTCATGGCTATCACAATCAAAAACCAGCAAGATATTGAAAAAATGCGCATTGCAGGCAAGCTTGCCTCTGAAGTGCTCGACTTTATCACTCCATACGTAGTGCATGGCGTAACCACAGAAGCGCTAGATAAGCTTTGCCATGATTATATTGTTAATGTGCAGCAAGCGATTCCTGCTCCATTGAATTATGCGCCTGATGGTCACACGCCCTACCCTAAGTCTATTTGCACTTCTGTTAACCAGCAAATTTGCCATGGCGTACCCGGTGATAAAGTATTAAAAAATGGCGACATTTTGAATATTGATGTCACGGTTATTAAAGATGGTTACCATGGCGATACCAGCCGCATGTATTTTATAGGTGATCCATCTGTCCAAGCCAAGCGTCTATGTGATATCACCTACGAGGCCATGTGGTTAGGCATTACTAAAGTAAAACCAGGCGCTACTTTGGGTGATATTGGCTATGCAATCCAAACTTTCGCTGAAAAAAGTGGTTACAGTGTCGTGCGTGAATTTTGTGGTCACGGCATAGGGAAAGTATTTCATGAAGATCCACAAGTATTACATTACGGAAAGCCTGGCATGGGGCTTAAGTTGCAGACTGGCATGATGTTTACCATTGAACCAATGATTAATGCGGGCAAACGTGACATTAAACAGATGCCCGATGGTTGGACGATAGTGACCAAAGACCGTAGTCTTTCAGCGCAATGGGAACATACTATTTTAGTCACTGACACAGGTTTTGAGGTGATGACTTTATCTAGTGGATCTCCTGCTATACCCACTTTCGTAACTGCATAACCTAACAAGCAGGTCAAACAGTAGCATGCGCTTAAGTGATAAAGGCACGCATAAACCCCCAGGTAAAATGCAGTTAGCGGCTTGGCGTCTCATGCTAAAAGGAGGCTTTGCAGCACTCAAAGCTGACTTTTTACTGAAACCCAATACCACTCGTTTATTTAAGCAGCACTGTAAGTTGATTGATAGTCTACTTGCTGAAATTTGGCAGCAAGTGCATGTAGATAAAAAATGTTGTTTGATTGCAGTGGGTGGCTACGGTCGAGGTGAGCTTTACCCCTATTCAGACATTGATTTACTTGTATTGCAACCAAGAATAACGCCCGAAAATGCTGTGGATATTGGGACAATCAATAGTAATATTGAGGTGCTTATTGGCTTGCTTTGGGATATAGGTTTGAATGTTGGCCACAGTGTGCGTAGTTTAAGTGAATGCATAGACGAAGCCGAAAAAGATATTACCGTACAAACCAATCTAATTGAATCACGCTTACTTACAGGCGACACTGCGCTATATCAAAGCTTTTTAAATGAAGTAAATCGCACCATGATTGCGGCTAACTTTTTTGCAGCCAAACTTAAAGAACAAGACAATCGCCACGCCAAGTTTAACGATACTGCATATAACTTAGAGCCTAACATCAAAGAAAGCCCTGGTGGCCTACGTGATTTGCACATGATTACTTGGATTACGCGTAGCTTGAATATGTGTAACTCAACGCATACTGGCACTGATAGTACTTGGGCTTTATTAATCAAGCAAAACATCATTACAGCGCTTGAAGCCAGGCAAATCAAGCAACATCAAACAAACCTGCAATTACTGCGCGTACGACTACATTTTTTAAGTAATCGTCGTGAAGACCGCCTGCTATTTGATTTTCAAAACGAGCTGGCGGCAACATTAGGTTACATTAATACTCCGCGAGAGCGTGCGAGTGAACAGTTGATGCAAAGCTACTATCGTAGCGTTAAATTTGTGCAGCTGATGAATGAAATTTTACTGAAATCATTACAGCAAACACAGTTTTCGACTCCAACAGTAATACGGCCTATCAATGAACGTTTTGAGGCGCATGGTTGTTTACTAGAGGCTAAAACAGCAGGCTTACTACAAAGGCAACCATCCACCATTTTAGAAGCTTTTTTATTATTGCAACAACACCCAGAACTCACTGGCATGGGCGCTTCGCTATTACGTAATTTACAGCGTGTAAAAAATCTAGTGAACAAAGATTTTCGACAAAGCCAAGAGAATAAAAAACTGTTCATTGAGATTTTATCTCAGCCCAATGGTGTGAATCACGCGTTGCGCGCGATGAATCGATATGGCATTTTGGGCTGTTACATTCCTGCATTTGGCAAAATTATCGGTCAAATGCAGCATGACTTATTTCATGTTTATACGGTTGATGAGCATATTCTGAATGTGCTAGCCAATTTACGGCGATTTGCCAAACCGGATCTTAAGCATGAGTTTCCACTTTGTAGCAAACTGTTCGCAGCTTTTGATGCACCCCATTTGTTGTATTTGGCTGCTATATTTCACGATATTGCCAAAGGTCGCGGGGGTGATCATTCAACACTGGGGACGCTAGATGCCACCAAGTTTTGCAAACTGCATGGGCTACCTAAGGCTGACAGCGTACTGGTGGCATGGTTAGTAGAAGCGCATTTAAAAATGTCATCCACTGCACAAAAGTCTGATTTATCAGACCCAGTTGTGATTGAGTCATTTGCTGCTTTTGTACAAAATGAGCGAAGGTTGGTTGCGCTTTATTTACTCACGGTAGCCGATATTCGGGGGACCAGCCCAGCTGTTTGGAATGCATGGAAAGCCAAATTGTTGGAAAGCCTATTCTATGCCGCCAAGCATGCATTAGCGCACCATACCTTACCTGCACAAGAAGCCATTGCCGCACGTAGACTTGACGCAGCTAAAAAGCTCAATAAATTCGGTTTACAAGCTCACTCTTATGAGCCTTTGTGGGCGCAGTTTGGGCTTAGTTATTTTACACGCCATGAATCGGATGAAATTGCATGGCATAGCCGCTTGCTCACGCCTCACTTAAACACCACAACACCCATTGTGCGGGCACGTTTAAGCCCAAACGGGGATGGTATTCAGGCGATGATTTACACTAAAGACCAAAATGATTTGTTTGCGCGCATTTGTAATTTTTTTGATCGTATGGGCTACGGGATTGTAGAAGCAAAAATTTTTACTACAGATCATGCGTATGCACTTGATAGTTTTATTGTTTTAGATCAATCTGGTAAGTCGGTAAGTTATAGTGGATTATTGAAATTTATTGAGGTTGAACTGACACAGAAACTAACAGAGAACAGCTTATTAGAAGCGCCACTACAAGGTCGTATCAGTCGTCAAGTAAAGCATATGCCGATTCAAACACAAATCAGCATTACTAAAGAAGTTGATAATAAGTATCACCGGTTAGATATTGTAGCAAACGACCGCCCAGGCTTGCTTGCGATGTTAGCACGTACGTTTTTAATACATGAAATTGAATTGCATAATGCAAAAATCAATACATTAGGCAACCGTGCTGAAGATACCTTTTTAATTTCAGCTAAAAAAGGACAGCAATTAGAGGTGCAACATATTGAACTGCTACTTGAAAAACTTAAAACAGAGATTTGGGCAATGTAATATATCTATTTCATCACCCTATTTAATAGTTACGGATGTGAATCAGCATATTTTTTTAAAGTGTGATATCTGAAATCCAATAAAAAAGCCTTGATTAATCAAGGCTTTTTACACATTTACTACATGCTGAATTTAGCTATGTTTGTAATGTTTACGTAACGGCTGTACAACTTCCCAGTTTGTTTTCAAACCTTTTGGAAATACGACAAAGTCACCTGCTTTAATAACAACTTTTTCGCCACCTTGTGGTGTTACGTGAATTTCGCCTTCAAGCAAATATGCGCTTTCAGTCATACCGAAATCTAGTGGGAATTTTGACACTTCTTTTTCCCAAATAGACCAGCTAGCAACGCCTAACTGTTTTAACTTTTCTTCAGACGGGTTATGTTCTACGGTGATTTGGCTCATTATATGGTCCTTGAAACTATCAATTAAAAATACTGTAAAAAAACAATGCCGCTTAATGTTAAGCGGCATCAAAATTATTATAGAAATCTTGGCGGAAGAGGTGAGATTCGAACTCACGGTGGGCTCGCACCCACGACAGTTTTCAAGACTGTAGCATTAAACCGCTCTGCCACTCTTCCTTTAGCCTTACTTTAAGCTCATTACATCAAGCTTTATTCGCTACGATTTCAACGAAAACGAGATTATAGCAAAGAATTACTCATCTTGAATATCCTGATTAGGAAATATTACATCGGTATAGCCAAAATCTTTTAAATCTGTAATGCGCATGGGATATAAGATACCATCCAAATGATCGCACTCATGCTGCACTACCCTTGCATGGAAGCCGCTGACAAGCCTGTCAATAGGATTGCTATACTGGTCAATCCCAGTGTAGTGCAACCTCGTATAGCGTGGTACAAGCCCGCGCATGCCGGGAACAGATAAGCAGCCTTCCCAGTCTTCTTCCCTTTCATCACTGATTGGGGTAAGCACAGGATTAATTAATACGGTATAAGGCACAGCATCAGCATCTGGATAACGCAGGTTTTTGATATGAGCTGGTACTTTTTGTCCAAAAATAACCACACGCAGGCTCACACCTATTTGCGGTGCGGCAATCCCTGCTCCGTTCATATCTAGCATGGTATCTTCTAAATCTGTGATTAGTGCATGTAGCTCTGGTGTGTTGAACGCTTTAACTGGCACCGCTTTTAGTAATAATATTGGGTCACCCATGCGTAAAACCGTTTTAATCGCCATTTTTAATGAACCTTAATTCCGTTAACAATAATTTTTAGCATTTATTTTAGATTGATTTATTTAGCATTCGTTTTGTTTTACTAGCGCAGCAATCAAATTACGTACGCGCACCATCGTTACATTCAAATTGGCCATGACATCTTCATATTGAATATTATGCAGGCTATTGCCACGCCCTGCTGCTTGATTAGCAATTGGACAGATTGCCGCATAGCTAATATTTAATTCGCGCGCTAAAGCAGCTTCCGGCATGCCTGTCATGCCGACCATGGTTGCGCCATCACGTTCCAAACGATTGATCTCAGCCGCTGTTTCTAAACGCGGACCTTGCATCGCGGCATACACGCCTTTAGTGACGAGTGGTTCGCCAATTGTTACAGCTGCTTTTTCCCACATAGCGCGCAAATTAACACAGTATGGTTCCGTAAAATCAATATGCTTCACTGGCAGTTCTACGCCATCATAAAATGTAGTTTTTCTACCATGTGTGTAGTCAATGATTTGATCTGGCATGGCAATCATACCAGGCAGTAAATCAGCATGAATGCCGCCCACTGTCGCTACCGCTGCAATTTTTTTTACACCTTGCAAATAAAGCGCATATATATTCGCCCGGTAATTCACTTCATGTGGTGGGATGGTATGTCCATTACCGTGACGCGCTAAAAAAATAACCTCGCGACCTTCGATCTCGCCAAATATTAACGGCTGAGATGGCTCTCCATATGGAGTCCGTACAATTAAACGCTTAGTGATAGTTAAGTTTTCTAATTCCGTTAAACCTGTACCACCTATGATTGCTAGCATTACGTGACCTTAATAATGAATCTAATTAAATTCATTTTAACAAAGCTTTACGACTTGGCTATCAAGTTTTCCATGAAAATTCAACATTTTAAGGTTGCAAGTCAACGGAATTAATTTTATGGCTAATATTTGGATTTTTCGGTCAAAAAATTATCATCATTTTATGGCATACTCACGCCATGACGAATGCAGAACCTATTGAGAGCATTACTAACTCAGTCACTAAAGAAAGTTTAACGCTAGCGAATCATCATTATGAAAATTTTCCGGTAGCGTCCATTTTCTTGCCGCAGTATTTACGTGAGCCAATAGGCTTGATTTATCACTTTGCCAGACAAGCTGATGATTTTGCAGATGAAGGCGATTTAACAATAGAAGATCGTTTGGCATTGCTTAACGGTTTTCGTGATGAATTGAATTTACTGCATGCTTACATCAAGCCGCAAACTGCTTTTTTTACTACATTAGGCCATATGATTAAGGCAAAAAAGCTGCCATTTGAGCCTTTTTACGACTTATTAGATGCTTTTAGTCAAGATGTTACTAAAACACGTTATGCGAATTACAATGAGGTGATAGATTATTGTAAGCGTTCAGCCAATCCAATAGGCAGGCTACTGCTGCATCTTTATGGAAAATCTACGCCTAGTAACATTCAACTCTCTGATAATATTTGCACTGCATTACAAATCATCAATTTCTTACAAGATATTGCGATTGATTATAAAAAGAATGATGGCAAACAACGTATTTACATGTGTCAAGATGAAATGCTGGCATTTGGTGTGAGTGAACAACAGATAGCTTTGGAACTGGCTGATAAACGCTGGCAACAATTCATGCAATTCAATTTGCAGCGTGTCAGTACTCTATTACAAGCAGGCAAACCGCTAGGATGCATTTTAACTGGACGAATAGGTTTTGAGATGCGTATGATTATTGCGGGTGGGAAACGTATCATTCATAAATTAAGCAAAGTAAACGGTGATATATTTAAGCAAAGACCTACTTTGAATAAATGGGATTGGTTAGTAATTTTGATTAAAGCAACATTTAAAATATAAAAATAAACAATGACACCACAGCAATATTGCCAAGAAAAAACCGCAAAAAGCGGATCAAGCTTTTATTACAGCTTTATGTTTTTACCCCAGCAAAAACGGGAGGCAATTACTGCACTTTACGCATTTTGTCGTGAAGTAGATGATATTGCAGATGAATGTACTGAATTACATATTGCGCAAACCAAACTCAGTTGGTGGCGTAGCGAAATTGAAAATCTCTATCATGATAACCCTCAGCACCCCGTGTCCAAGGCACTACTGCCGCATATTAAAACCTTCAATCTGGACGCTGAACATTTCAATGAAATAATCGATGGCATGGAGATGGATCTAAGTTTCAATCGTTATGAAGACTTTAAACAGTTGCAACTTTATTGCTATCGCGTTGCCAGCGTTGTTGGTTTACTTTCTGCACAGATATTTGGTTTTAATAATCGTAAAACACTTAAATTTGCACATGATTTAGGTATGGCATTTCAGCTCACCAATATCATTCGCGATGTAGGAGAAGATGCACGTCGTAACCGTATTTATTTACCGTTAGATGAACTGGCTAACTTTAATGTTACTGAAGATGACATCTTGCATAGCCGTGAATCAGATGCAGTGAGAAAATTACTTGAGCATCAAATCGAGCGTGCAGAAGGCTATTACGACCGTGCATTAAATGAACTACCTGACGAAGATCGTAAAAACCAACGCGTAGGCTTGATGATGACGGCAATCTACCGTACCTTGCTGCGGGAAATTAAACAAGATGGTGCACAAAAAGTATTGAACTCACGTACATCTTTAGGGGCGCTGCGTAAGTTCTGGTTAGCTTTTAAAGTTTGGATCAAAAATCTGTAATGAGTAGCCTTTAATTAATATTTTTAAGGATAATTTTGAATTCATCTAATACTCATGTCGCCATCATTGGTGGCGGCTGTGCAGGTCTTAGTACGGCTGCAGCCCTTGTTGACCGTGGTTATCAAGTAACAGTCTTTGAAGCGAGCTCGCAACTTGGGGGGCGCGCCCGTACTGTGGTGGTGGAAAATAACGATTTGATGCACCTGCTTGATAACGGTCAGCACATTTTATTAGGTGCATATCGCGAAACGCTAGCGTTATTAAGCAAAATTGGCGTAGATGAAAAACAAGCGTTCATGCGCTTGCCATTGAAAATGAACATGCAATCAATGGCAGCTCAATTACAGTTCTCGTTAAAGTCGGCACACTATCTGCCTGCGCCGCTTAATATGCTTATAGCTCTATTATTTTGCAAAGGCTTAAGGTTTTCTGAGCGTATTGAAGCGATTAAGTTAATGGCTAGAATCAAAAAGATGCATTATCAAATTGCAAATGACATTCCATTAAGTAGATTTTTAATCAATCAATATCAAACCAGCAAATTGATTACCATGCTGTGGGAGCCGTTATGTCTGGCTGCGCTAAACACGCCAATCAAAGAGGCTAGCACGCGTATATTCTTGAATGTATTGCGTGACACTTTTACTGGTAACAAAAAAAACAGTGATTTCTTATTGCCGCGTTTAGATTTATCAAAAATTATCTCGCAGCCACTGGCACAGTACATACAAGCTAGAGATGGTGTGATAAGGCTTAACCGGCGCATTCGTAGTCTTGAGGCTGCAAAAGACAATGCAGGTAAAGATGGCTTTTATTTAGAAACACGCGATGGCAAGTCTTTTTTCAGGCATGTGGTCATTGCTGTGTCTCCAGCAAGGGTTGAGAAGCTTTTAGAAAACCTGCCAAAATTAAAATATACGTTAGCACAAACGCAAACTTATACTTACCAGCCAATCTATACGATTTACCTGCAATATCCATCAGAAACTAAGCTACCTGAGGTGATGACCGGTATGACTGATGGTATTAGTCAATGGGTGTTTGACAGAGGACAGCTTTGTGGACAGAAAGGTTTGGTTGCAGTCATTGTAAGTGCTGAGGGTAAGCATCAAAAATTAACGCAAGATGATCTTGCATTGAGGATTGCACGTGAGTTAAGCCATGCATTCCCAGAACTGCCGAAGCCTTTATGGCATAAAGTGATTGCAGAAAAACGGGCGACTTTTTCATGTGTCGCTAACCTTGCAAGACCAACTAATAAAACCTTACAACCTAGGCTATTTCTAGCTGGAGACTATACCTATGCTGATTACCCTGCGACGATCGAAGGATCAATTAGAAGCGGCATTAAGTGCGCTGAACTAATTATGAATGCTTAATTAAAACAGATAGTTAAAAACTAAACTTCACACATTTTAGCTAACGCTTGATCTAAACGCTCAACAGCAATCACGTCTATACCCTCAATGCGCTGTTTAGGCGCATTCGCTTTTGGCACAATCGCTTTAGTAAAACCAAGCTTAGCCGCCTCTTTTAAACGTTCTTGACCACGCTGTACCGGTCGAACTTCCCCAGCCAAACCAACTTCACCAAATACAATAAGTTTATTATCTAGTGGCTTGTTTTTTAATGAAGAAACGATAGATAATATGACCGCCAAATCGACTGCTGGCTCGCCAATTTTCACACCACCGACAGCATTAATAAATACATCCTGGTCAAAACAAGCAACGCCTGCGTGGCGGTGTAGCACTGCCAATAACATGGCTAAGCGGTTTTGCTCTACACCAACGCATAAACGTTTTGGATTGGGTGCATGCGCTTCGTCTACCAACGCTTGAATTTCAATTAATAGAGGCCTTGTGCCTTCCATGGTCACAGTGATACATGAGCCAGCCACCTGTTCGCTATGGTGCGATAAAAACAAAGCCGATGGATTAGTAACTTCGCGCAGACCTTTTTCTGTCATGGCAAATACGCCGAGCTCATTGACTGCCCCGAAGCGATTTTTGAAAGCGCGAATAAGGCGGAAAGAAGAATTCTGGTCGCCTTCAAAATACAGCACAGTATCAACGATATGCTCTAGCACTCTAGGGCCTGCGAGTGCACCCTCTTTAGTCACATGACCTACCAATATCACGGTAATGCCAGCCTGCTTTGCTAACCTTGTTAATTGCGCTGAGCATTCTCGTACTTGTGCAACCGAGCCAGGCGCAGATTGCAAGGCCTCTGAATAAACTGTTTGAATGGAATCAATTACGGCAATATCAGGCTTATGCTTTTGTAAGGTGCTGATAATTTTTTCTAGGTTAATTTCAGCGAGAAGTGAGATTGGGCTGGCGTCTAGACCAAGGCGCTTGGCGCGCATTGCAATTTGTTGCGGAGATTCTTCACCGCTCACATAAATGGCTTTGCGTGCATTGCCAATGTGGCATAACGTTTGCAGCAACAGGGTCGATTTGCCGATACCAGGGTCGCCACCAATGAGCACAACACCGCCAGGCACTAAACCACCACCAAGCACACGGTCAAATTCACTGACGCCCGTAGGTTGACGCGGCACTTCCGCAGCTTCAACTTCGGTGAGTTTTTGCAGGCCAGCCGTTTCTGCTAACGGCGCATAACGGCTGGCAATTGTGCCTGCGACTGCCGTTTCTGCTATGGTCTCAACTAATGTGTTCCATGCAAGGCAATTGGGGCACTGCCCTTGCCATTTAGGCTCCACTCCACCGCATTCTGTGCAACTATAGATTGTTTTAGCTTTTGCCATTTATTGATTGTTATAAGCTATGGACAAAGAGTTTAATAGCTATCAGCCATATAGCCGCTACCAGCAAAGTTTTCAAAGCGTGTGTGTTGACCTAGGAACGTCAATCTTACGCGGCCAATAGGCCCGTTACGCTGCTTACCGATAATAATTTCAGCCGTGCCTTTATCTGCGCTGTCTGGGTTATACACTTCATCACGATAAATAAACAGAATCACGTCCGCATCCTGTTCAATCGCGCCTGACTCACGTAAATCGCTCATTACTGGGCGCTTATCAGGCCGTGTTTCAACTGAACGGTTAAGCTGTGAAAGTGCGACTACCGGGCAATCTAACTCTTTAGCTAAGGCTTTGAGTGAACGCGAGATCTCTGAAATCTCCGTAGCTCTGTTTTCCCCTGACCGACCAGCGGGCGCTGACATCAATTGTAAGTAATCGATGACGATTAAACCCAATTTACCGCATTGACGATGCAACCTACGTGCTCTTGCACGCACATCGAAGCTGCTTAAACCTGCGCCTTCATCAATAAAAATAGGCGCTTCATTGAGCTTACCTAAGGCAGTCGTTAGCTTTTCCCAATCTTCATCTTCTAGCTTACCAGTGCGCATGCGATGCTGGTCTAATCGCCCTACTGAGCCTATCATCCGCATGGCTAATTGTGTTGAAGCCATTTCCATAGAGAACACCGCCACTGGTAAACCGCTATCCAGTGCCACATTCTCGGCAATGTTCAATGAAAATGCAGTTTTACCCATGGATGGTCGCCCAGCGACGATGATTAAATC
>JANOHT010000101.1:0-4360 GCA_031406605.1 Methylotenera sp.
AAACAGCACACTAGCGTGTGCTTAGTCTTTTGCGCGTTTTTTATCTAGGTCTGCCAAAATTTCTGGCTTGTTCCACACCAAAGGCGTACAGGCTTTGCAAGGATTTTTTGCCACATATTGCTCAGCAAACTTAATGCGTGCTAGTGTTTCCGGATGTGAAGATAACCACTCTGGCACACTACTTTTATCGGAATTTTTGACGTTGTAAGCCGCTTCCATTTTCTTAAAAAAACTGACCATGCCGCTGGCATCAATCTGTTTTTTTGTTAATAGTTGCGCACCCTTCAAATCGGCCTCTGCTTCAACTTTTCGGCTAAAGTATTGATTTGAAACCTGTTGTGCAATCACCATCATCACGGCGTTGGCATCTCCTAACACCATCAGCACCACGCTCGCTATACCTGCGCTATTCAGCATGTTCTTTAAAGCGTGTCGTTGCTCTACATGCTGAACTTCATGTGCTAACACTGCTGCAAGCTCGTTTGCCGTATCAGCTTTTTTGAGCAAACCACTATTCACTACGATAATGCCACTGGGAACAGCAAACGCGTTAATTGCATCATCCTGCATCACATACCACTGATATTGATAACGTGAGCCTTGCGTGAGTTGATTACCTACCTTTTTAACCGCATCTACTGCTGCACCGTCTTTTAGTAAGCTACCTTGCAAATTGAGCGACTTTAAAACTGAATCGCCAATTTTTTTCTCGGTTTCCATCGATACTTTGCTAGTCACCCAAGTCATCACGTTATCGTATTGCCACACAAACAACACCAAGGCTAGCGCCATAAAAGCAATGCTATAGAGAATACTATTCCACATAACACTTTGTGATTTGGTCGCTGTTTTCCATTTCTTTAAGCCAGCAATGCTATGGGCTGGTAGCGAGGCATAAAGCGCTTTTTGCGCTTCTATATTGGCAGGCATCAGCATGTACGAGCCAGTGCCGCTTTGCCAATGTAGCTGCAACTGATTATGATCAAAGCCTCCTATACTCGCCTTAAGCGCATCAAAATTCGCACTAAGATGCTGAAAATCTATGCTGATTGCAGACTCACGCACGTGGCAATGCGTAGATATGCCGGACGTAGGCAAGCCTACACCAAACAATAGAACTTCAATTTCATTTAACATCTTGATTTCAAACCTTGAATTAATACTTTGTATTTATGGCTGATTGCTTATTTATCTATAAATAATGAAATAACAACAAAAAGAATAATAGCCAGTAAATATAGTTTGCCTAAAATTGAACCCTTGCTACGCCCAGCGACCGCGGCGCCAATAATCGTGCGACTTAATCGAGCCATCGGTAACGATTGCATCCAGACGTTACCAGGTCCTGCAACGGTTGCGTAAAACATGCCTTCGCCTCCAAAAATACCGGTCTTAATTTTGCCTGCATATTGAATATCATAGCGTACTGTGGACGACATGCCGACCAAACAGCCTGTGTCTACTTTCAATACATCGTTAGGCCCCAACGCTACTTGCTTAAGCGTACCAGAAGCATGAATAAACACCGTGCCACGCCCACTGATTTTTTGCATGATGAATCCTTCACCACCAAAAAAACCTACACGCAAACGCTTTTGGAATGCTAATTGTAGTTTTTGACCTTTTTCACCCGCTAAATAAGCACCTTTTTGACAAATGATTGTGCCACCCTGCTCTTCCAGCTCAATCGGCACAATGTGGCCTGGGCTAGGCGCTGCAATGGCAATATCTTGCGCTACGAAACCTGTGTTGGTATACACGCTACTGAACATAGATTCGCCAGTAAATGTGCGCTTAATGGCATTAAAAAAACGTCCAATCACACCATATTTAGAATCGCTGCCATCCCCTAAAATTGCACTCATCACAACATGCTGATCAACATACATCATCGCGCCCTGCTCTGCGATAGCCTCTTGACTGGGCGCTAAGGTAATTTGCACATAAGGTAAATCGTTACCACAAACTTTGTAATTCAAAGATGACATTCAGGTTTTTCCTTTTTTAGTATTATTAATAGAGTTTTTTTATTGCATAGTTTTTATTGCGTAGATTTTTTTACTACACAGATGATACGCAAACTACCCGCAAAGTATCACGTCATATCAATTACATCAATATCCTAGAGATTAACGGCATATACCCGGCAAAAATTCATCGGGTATATTTGTTTTATTATCTCCATACATTGTCATCTTTTCAGGCGCTTTAGCATTGCCACATACCCAAGCAATAGGCACGAGTTGCGATTCCTGAATGACTGCAGGCCTGAATGAAAGTACCTTTCCCTTAATTTGCGGATGTGCTTTATTGCCAAAAGTCATATGAATAGCACCATTTTGCACTTCAACTGCACTGACAAAATTGCTCACGATTTTATCGGGCACAGGTAAACTTGCCGCCGCATTGTTAGCGAATAAGGTTTTAGTCTGCGTCCAATTTGAGGCAATCGGCAACTTTGCAACATCTGCAAGTGGCATGGCCGCCACGACTTGCTCTTTCACAATGCGTCCCATGCTGGATGGAATCGCAATCATCGCTAGAATAGCGATAATCGCTACTACCACCATCATTTCTATAACGCTAAAGCCAGCACGCTTATTACTTAGGCACTTGTTATTAAAATACTTATTTAATACAATTAATTTAGTGTTCATTATGAACGCCTCCTTATCAAATCGAACTTACTCTTGGAATAACTATTAATGGGATAACTATTAAGATGTCTGGCGCATGCGCTCAAACAAGCAAACCGCCGCAGCCGCGCCGGCATTAAGAGACTCTACCGAGCCATGTGAAGTGTGTACCATTGGAATAGTAATGCTTTTCGTAGCAGCGTTAATGGTTTTATTCGCTAATCCCGCACCTTCATTACCAATCACAAACGCAGTAGGCTGCGTTAAATCTTGCTCGTAAAGTGATTCGCCTTGCATGGTAGTCGCATAACTATTTCCATTGAAATTTTCTAACTCAGCTATCAAATTTGCACGCTCGACAATCGGCAACACAAATTGTGCACCCTGCCCCCCACGCAATGCTTTGGGAGACCATGCATCGGTACAGCTGGTACTTAAATAAACCGCCTCAACACCTGCTGCAGCGCCAGTACGCAGCATGCTACCTAAGTTACCGGGATCTTGAATATCTTCCAACATCAGCACAAAAGTTAACTGCTCTGGAACAGGTAATTTCGGAATTTTGACTAAAGCTAAAACGCCTGTGGCGCTGGCAACAGGCGTCAACTCAGCAAACATTAAGGTAGGAAACATTACAGTAGAAACATGTTCTAAGGACTGAATTAAACCCGTAGCCTCCACACTACTCTGACCCTCAGGGATGATCACTAGTTCAGGTTCACCAAATGTAGCGATATACGCCTCAATCAAATGCACACCGTCCAGTAAAGTTTTACCTTCACTACGCCGTTCACGTGCGTTATCTGCCAGCTTTTTAAGCTGTTTAAATACGAGATTATCGCGCGAAACTATATGTTTAAAAGCCATACTTATTGAATCAACCTTATCAAGAATTCAATCATTCTTTACAATCAAAACGTTAGTTTAACTTAAAGCCACTTATGAACCCACAAGCTTTACAGTAAATTACTCCTGCCACCTTTGTGAATTAGCCTTGAGTAGTATGGTGTATTAGTAATATGTAATCTAACTTAAATGAATGAATTAAAAATATATTATATTATTTGAGGATTTTATGTTTTATTCGATATAAGCGTGCCACTGCTGAGTTAATTATTGGCGCTGTGATTGGCGCCTTGGATATAACTTTGTGAGTAAAGATTAAGTAAGTCGTAAAAATACGTTCTCATAAAGCAACACTTTAAAAGCCCACAACGCGTGGGCTTTTTTATCGCTAACGTTATAATGCACACATGGCTAAAAAACTATCAATAGAACGCATACTCCACAACCAAGGCTTTGGGGCGCGCAAACTCTGCCGCATCATGGTGTGGAACGATGAAATCACCGTGAATGGTGAATCTTGTGATGACCCAAATACCGAATTTGATTTAGAAAATTTAAGTTACACCATCAAAGGCGAAGCTTGGGATTATCGCGAAAAATCTTACTTAATGTTGCACAAACCTAGCAACTACGAATGCTCACACAAAACCCAACATCACCCCACCATTTACAGCTTATTGCCGCATCCGCTAGTCGTGCGTGATGTGCAATGTATCGGTAGGCTGGATGAAGACACAACTGGTTTGATTTTAATTTCTGATGACGGGCAATTTATTCACAAAATGAGTTCGCCTAAACATAAAGTACCTAAAGTGTATGAAGTGACCTGCAAACACGCAGTTGATGAAGCCCAAATTGCACACATTTTAAAAGGTGTG
>JANOHT010000071.1:0-1760 GCA_031406605.1 Methylotenera sp.
GCGCTTCTACCCATGATGGTCAGCTTGGTAACTAGCCCTGCACCAGAGCCGGAAGTTGTACCGCTAGTGCCTGCACCACCCCAACCAGTGATCAAGAAACAAAAACCTATCGTCAAGAAAAAAGAGCCGACTCCGGAACCCGTGGCTAAAGAGCCTGAGGTTGCACAACCGGTGGTAACAGAAACGCCACCTACGCCAGCCGTACCAGCAGTCGTGGCAAAAGCGCCTGAAATAGTGGAGGTGCCGCAACCCATTGTTGAGCAAGCGCCAGTGATTGAGCCGCCACGTTTTGGCGCAGCTTATTTAAATAATCCAGCACCAGATTATCCGCCACTATCACGCCGCATGGGTGAGCAAGGTCGTGTGTTGCTACGGGTGTTGGTTTCCACCAATGGCACCGCAGAAAATGTACAGGTTGAAGATAGCAGTGGCTCAAATAAGTTGGACCAGGCTGCGATGAATGCAGTAAAAAAATGGACATTTATTCCGGCAAAACAAAGCAATAAGGCAATAAGTGCTTATGTGCTGGTGCCGGTGAAGTTTTCACTCGAAAGTTAAATATAGAAAGCTGAATTTAAGCTTTTTCAGATATAGATTATTGATTTGATTAATTAAGGAAATATTAAAAATGCAAAACGGCTATGAGTTTAATAGTTTGGAGTTTATAACGGCAGGCGGACCAGTATCAATGGCCGTGGCTCTTATTCTATTGGTCATGTCAGTGGCTAGCTGGTATTTGATAGTGACTAAAAGCATTCAAGCATGGCGTATGCGTAGTGCTTTTAGTGCCTATGCACAAAAATTCTGGAGCGCATCAAGCCTTGCGGCAGCCATCAAGTCAAACGATAATATTGCATTAGCTAATCTAGCCAAGCAATCCATAGCAGCGACTGAGCACCATCAACAGCATGTAGCTAAGAATATTGGAATTGCAGCGACAGATGCAATATCAAAGGATGAATTTATAGCACGTGCCATGAATCGCAGCATTAGCGAAGAAAGTGCAAAATTAGAAAATGGTTTAACCGTGTTAGCGTCAGTAGGCAGTGTGTCACCGTTCGTTGGATTATTCGGTACGGTGTGGGGTATTTACCATGCGCTTGCCAGTATTAGCCAAAGCGGACAAGCGACTTTAGATAAAGTGGCTGGCCCTGTGGGTGAAGCGTTGATTATGACGGCGCTTGGTTTGGCTGTGGCGATTCCGGCAGTATTGGCTTACAACGCATTAGTGCGTAGCAACCGCGTCTTAATCAGCCAAATCGAGCATTTCGGCTATGAATTGCATACCTTACTCATGACGGGTGCAGTCATCAATGTAAGACATGAATCAGCAGAACCTGTTAAGCCGCGCACGCAAAAAGATGGCATACACGCCGTTGAGGTGCCAGCATGATAGGGTCAGGTCATGGAGTAGGCGTCACCAACCATGCGGCGCCTATGTCTGAAATAAACACTACGCCGCTAGTGGATGTAATGTTGGTGCTACTCGTAATTTTTATAATCACCGCGCCGTTGCTTACACACGCGGTAAAGATTGATTTGCCGCAAGCCAGCAGCCAGCTATTACCTGAAAAACCGGAAGTGATTTCAGTGGCGATTGATGCGTCAGGAAAGATGTACTGGAATGATGTACCTATGGTACAGGGTGAATTGAAGGTGAAGTTGCAACAGATTGCGAAACAAGAGCCACAGCCAGAGTTACATATCCGTGCGGATAGAGAAACACGTTATCAAATCTTGGCTGAAGTGATGGCAGATGC
>JANOHT010000149.1:0-2617 GCA_031406605.1 Methylotenera sp.
TTTCGCACTCGATAAGGTTTCATGGGTACTGAAGACCGATAAAGCAGTGTAGTGTCTTAATGACAAGCCAAAAGGTTTAAGTATTTTTCGCATCTGACTTGCTATGACTTTTTCTGCCCGAGCTATTAAATACAATATACCAGTCGGTTCTTTACTTACTTCCTGCATATTCAAAAGGCCTTATTGATCAAATCTACGTTGATTAATTCATTTGACTAGTACAGTCCGCTTAAAGATATCACCCGAATAGTAATCAGCCTAGTGCAAAGTCATCTAAAAAATGTATATGAGATATACATTAACATATATCAATTTACTTGATATTATTCTAGCTGAATTAACAACGGGAAGCAAAACTATGAATAAATATGAAAACCGCTGGAAAACAGTCCTCGTTGAAGTCGTGGACAATATCGCTTGGGTCACAATGAATCGCCCGGAGAAGCGCAATGCGATGAGTCCAACACTCAATAAAGAAATGGGCGATGTGCTTGAAACATTAGAGCTTGATGAAGAAGCGCAAGTCGTTGTCATCACTGGCGCTGGTACTGCTTGGACAGCCGGTATGGATTTAAAAGAGTATTTTCGCGAAGTAGATGGTAAACCAGAAATCGTTTCTGAGCGTATGCGAAGAGATGCTTCCTATTGGCAGTGGAAGTTATTACGTTTCTACAATAAACCGACTATCGCTATGGTCAATGGTTGGTGTTTTGGTGGCGCTTTCTCGCCTTTAGTAGCATGCGATTTGGCTTACTCTGCTGATGAAGCAGTTTATGGCTTATCTGAAATTAACTGGGGTATTCCACCTGGCAACTTAGTGAGCAAAGCCGTAGCCGACACCATGGGACATCGTGAATGTATGTACTATGTAATGACTGGTGATACTTGGACTGGTAAACAAGCTGCAGAGATGGGTTTAGTCAACGCTAGCTTTCCACTTGCACAGTTAAAAGAAGAAGTGACCAAGGTTGCTAAAAAACTGCTTGAGAAAAACCCTTTTGTATTACGCATCGCTAAGCATGGCTTTAAACGCTGTCGTGAATTCACTTGGGAACAAAATGAAGATTACTTGTATGCCAAAGTCGATCAAGCGATAGGCCGTGACCCTGAAAAAGGTCGTGACAAAGGACTCAAACAATTTCTGGATGACAAAACCATTAAACCTGGGTTACAGACATATAAAAGAGACTAATCTCTACCAGTCGTACTGCTATAGCCATAATATTTATCAAAAAAAGAAGTCAGGCTTTATTTGAACAGGCCTGACGCTTTGAGGGGCGATGATGTCAACACAAGAAAAACCAAAAGCCGTAGGCAATATTGATAGATTATTACGACCAAAGTCGATTGCAATTGTCGGCGCTTCACCTACCCCCGGAGCGCTGGGAAATACAGTTTTAAAGTATCTAGAAAAACACAATTTTTCTGGTGAATTGCATTTAATCAATCCAAAACGTGATGACATTGATGGACGTCCTTGTATTAAATCCCCATTGGAATTACCAATGGGGGTTGATGCAGCCATTCTTGCAATACCACGTGTCGCAGTACTCGATACGATTAGAGCACTTGCAAGCCGTGGATGTGGCGCTGTTGTTGTTTTTTCTGCTGGTTTTGCCGAAGCAGGTGAGCAAGGTTTAGCTGAACAACGTGAAATCGGTGAAATAGCGCGCGCTACTGGAATGATCGTTGAAGGCCCTAACTGTCTTGGTTGCGTCAATTATGTTGATGGCATTCCACTTACTTTTGTAGAAGGTCCAATGCCTCTATTCAAGGGTAAAAATGGCGTTGCAATCATTTCACAATCAGGTGCAATGGCTGCGGTTTTAGCATCCAATTTATTTCCGCGTAAGGTTGGTGTTTCTTATTTTATTTCCACAGGTAATGAAGCAGCTTCAGGTGTTGAAGACTATGTGGAATATATGCTGAATGATCCGCATACCTCTGTTATTGCAATGGTTGTTGAGCAATTCCGAAACCCTGCTCGATTTTTAGCCTTAGCTGAAAAAGCACGAGAAATGGCTAAGCCAATTGTTCTTTTGCATCCTGGTCGCTCACAGGCTGCGGCTGAATCTGCAGCAACGCATACTGGCGCAATGGCGGGTGACTATAAAGTCATGAAAGCCAAGGTTGAACGTGCTGGTGTGATTGTAGTGAGCAACCTTGAAGAACTGGGCGATGTGGTCGAAATTGCATCCAGAGCACCCTCGCTACCTAGCGGTGGGACTGCTGTCTTAGCGGAGTCAGGTGCCTTTAAAGCATTAACTTTAGATCTTTGTGAAGATATCAATCTTCATTTACCTATTTTAAGTGATGACAATGCACCAAATTTAAGAGCAGCCATGCCAGAGTTTGTGGCCGTATCAAACCCTGTCGATATGACAGCGCAGTCTTTAGTCGATCCAGATATGTATCAAAGAATTATGTCAGCACTGATACCTGATGACCGATTTGGTACGATTGTGCTTGCCATTATCCAAACCGACGATACAACGACAGATAAGAAATTCCCATACATCATTGATGCATTAAAACAGCTCAACTCGGATAAACCCATTATCTTTGCGGGTGTTGATGAAGGTGGTATTGTTAAACAAGAATATATTGATGGCCTGCG
>JANOHT010000152.1:0-1968 GCA_031406605.1 Methylotenera sp.
AAGCCGTGGTGATATTAAACAAACGCTAGATGCAATCTTACAAGCGCTGTATCAGGGGCAGACATTTTCATCTGCACTTGAGTTACAGCCTACAACTTTCCCCGTGTTATATATCGCCACAGTGCGTGCAAGTGAAAAAACCGGTGATTTATCTGAAGCTTTAAGTCGTTATGTGAGTTACGAACAGCAGCTAGGCTTGGTGAAAAAAAAGATTGTGAGTGCATCCATTTACCCGATTTTACTAATGGGCGTAGGTGGTTTAGTTATTGTGTTTTTGCTGGGGTTTGTAGTACCAAAATTTAGTCGGATTTACGAAGGTACCGGTGGCAATTTACCATTTTTGTCACAGGTACTATTGGCTTGGGGAGTGTTTTTAGAAAGCCACGGCAAGGAGATGTTAGTTTCTGTTTGTTTAGCTTTAATCAGCTTGGGTTACGGGTTGTCAAGACCAACAGTTAGAAAGTGGTTAATGCAATTATTTTGGCGGATTCCTGCACTAGGCAAACGTTTACGAGTTTTTCAATTAGCACGGTTTTACCGCACATTAGGTATGTTACTTAAGGGTGGTACTTCAATTATTGCTGCCTTGGAGTCAGTTGCAGGTCTATTGGATGTTGCACTGCAAACCAAAATGAAAGAAGCCTCTGTAAGTATTCAGCAGGGTCACACCATATCGCTGGCAATGGAGCAAGCAGGCTTATCGACACCTATTGCTTTACGTATGTTGCGCGTAGGTGAGCGCAGTGGAAAGATAGGCGACATGATGGAACGTATTGCCGCATTCTACGATGATGAGCTCTCGCGTTGGATAGATTGGTTTACAAGGTTATTTGAACCAATCCTGATGCTGTTGATTGGTCTAGTGATTGGCGTCGTGGTGTTATTACTTTATATGCCAATCTTCGAGTTAGCAGGAAATATACAATGACCGCCAATCTACATGTGATACCCAAAGCCTTGGTTGATGACGACGCTATTGGATTAATGCCTGATGTGTTGCTTGATCAAGTCAAACCTATATTGATTGATGCGGTGCAAATCAAACAAGCTAAATTGCAAGCACAGTTGCAGCAACGCCGTGTGGTAGAAGTGCTAGAAGAGCTCACTAGCCAGGATCAAGATACATTTTTACAAGCACTCAGCCTATCGTTGCATTTCAGTGCGATTAGCATGAAAGAAATTAATGGATTAACGACAGCTTTTGAGGTTATTCCATTCTCTAGCGCACAACAAAAAGAATGCTTGGCTTTTTATTCAAATGAACATGATGCTGTTAACGAGCTTAATCAAACTTCGTTGCAAAATTTACCAAAAGAACTGGTTTTAGTTTTTGCAGACCCCTTTAATGAAAGTTTGCAAGAGTGGGTGGTTGAAAATATTAAGCACCCATTTACTTGGTGTTTGGCACATCGCAATGATATTGCAGCATTCTTGGCACGCCACGAAGAAACAATGCGAGCTATGGATGGCTTGCATGAAGATACCAGTAACACTGCGATAGAAAATGATGAAGCGGTTGCTCATTTATCGTTAAAGTCTATTAACGAAGATAGCAATCCAATTATCAAGCTCATAAATTCTACACTTTATGATGCGTTAAAAGTAGGCGCCAGTGATATTCATCTGGAATGTTCAAACACAGGCTTGGCTATTAAATATCGTATAGATGGCGTAATGGCTGGTATTGGCGGCATGCAAGGCAGCGAAAATGCAGACCAGGCAATATCACGGGTAAAAGTAATGTCTCAACTGGATATTGCTGAGCGACGTATCCCACAAGATGGACGCTTTAAAGTAGTGGTACAAGGCCGTGAAGTGGATTTTCGTGTATCGATTATGCCCAGTGTATTTGGCGAAGATGCAGTACTTCGAGTTTTAGATAGAAAAGCATTGTCAGAAGAAGCGCAGGGATTAAGTTTACAAGCCTTAGGATTTGATGCAAAAACTATCAGCCAATTTCGTAGGTTA
>JANOHT010000253.1:0-1937 GCA_031406605.1 Methylotenera sp.
TGAAACTATAGTTTCAGCCAAGCCATAAATTTAAGCTGTCAGCTTTTTCTTAAGCAACGCATTCACTTGTGCTGGGTTAGCTTTACCTTTTGACGCTTTCATCGCTTGGCCAACCAATGCGTTAAAAGCTTTCTCTTTACCTGCTTTAAACTCTTCCACCATTGCTGGATTAGCGGCTAATACTTCGTCAATAATCGCCTCAATGGCACCGCTATCGGATTCTTGCTTCAAACCTTTAGCTTCAATAATGCTATCCACATCCCCTTCAGAGTTCCATAAGGCTTCAAACACTTGTTTAGCTGCATTATTTGAAATGGTATTGTCAGCAATACGTTTTAGTAACTGGGCTAACTGTCCTGCAGCAATTGGTGAATCGTTAATACCTTTATCTTCTGCATTTAATTTAGCAGCAAGCGTGCCCATCACCCAATTTGCCGCTTGTTTGGCATCCGCGCCCGCATCAACAGTAGTCACGAAATAACCCGCTAAATCTCTTGAAGTCGTCAGTGCACTTGCATCGTAGCTAGACAAACTATATTGTGCTTCAAAACGCGCCTTCATGGCCTCTGGGAGTTCTGGCATATGCGCTCTAACTGCCGCCTTATCCGCTTCAGTAATCACTAAAGGCAACAAATCAGGATCTGGGAAATAGCGATAATCATTCGCTTCTTCTTTACTACGCATAGAACGCGTTTCACCAGTATCCGGATTGAATAGAACTGTAGCCTGTTGAATCGTTCCACCATCTTCCAGCGTTTCAATCTGCCAGCGGGTTTCGTATTCAATGGCTTGCGTCATGAATTTAAATGAATTGAGATTCTTAATCTCGCGGCGAGTGCCTAGTTTTTCACTACCTTTAGGGCGTACCGATACGTTCACATCACAACGGAAGCTACCTTCTTGCATATTGCCGTCGCAAATACCGATCCATTGTACTAACTCATGCAGTTTTTTTTGCATACGCCACCGCTTCAGCCGCCGAGCGCATATCAGGCTCAGTCACAATTTCTAATAATGGTGTACCTGCACGGTTAAGGTCGATACCGCTCATGCCCTCAACAGCACCATGCACCGATTTACCTGCATCTTCTTCTAGGTGTGCACGTGTGATGTTAACGACTTTTTCGTATGTAGCATTTTTACCGACTGCAGGCACTTGAATCGTCACTTTGCCTTTACCAACTACTGGCAATTCAAACTGACTGATTTGATAACCTTTAGGTAAATCCGGGTAAAAATAATTTTTTCGGTTAAACACAGACCGCGGCGCGATTTCAGCATCAATCGCTAGGCCAAATTTAATGGCACATTGCACCGCTTCAAAATTCAACACGGGCAATACACCTGGCAAGGCGATACTCACTTCGCAAGCTTGCGTATTAGGCTCCGCGCCAAACTCAGTACTTGCACCACTAAAAATCTTCGTTTTAGTTTGCAGCTGTGTGTGGGTTTCTAACCCAATGACGACTTCCCATTCCATATTATTTAACCTCCTTTGGCAACACCAGTTCTGGCATTCTCTCGTGCCAATTAGTGACTTGCTGATACTGGTGTGCCACATTCAACATGCGCGCTTCATCAAAATAATTACCGATGATTTGCAAACCTACTGGCAAGCCATTGCTAAATCCTGCCGGTACACTCATACCAGGTAAGCCCGCTAGGTTAGTTGAAATAGTGTAAATATCTTGCAGATACATCGCCACTGGATCATCCACTTTTTCACCTGCTTTAAAAGCGGTTGAAGGCGCTGCAGGCCCCATAATGACGTCACATTGTTTAAACGCCTCGACAAAATCCTGCGCAATCAAACGGCGAATTTGCTGCGCTTTGATATAGTAAGCATCGTAATAACCTGCACTTAATACATAAGTGCCAATTAAAATACGGCGCTTTACTTCTGCACCAAAGCCTTCTGCGCGGCTCTTACAGTACAT
>JANOHT010000268.1:0-17535 GCA_031406605.1 Methylotenera sp.
ACTTCAGCCCGCGTTGGAATTGGGCTGGTAATCATAGACTCCATCATTTGCGTGGCGGTAATCACCAGTTTATTTTGCGAACGCGCCATGCGTATCATGCGTTTTTGTAGGCCTGGCACAGCCGCATCACCGACTTCTACACCCAAATCACCACGCGCCACCATAATGGCATCACTCGCCTCAATAATAGATTCAAGATTATCAATTGCCTCTGCGCGCTCTATTTTGGCAATAATACTTGCAGTGCCACCCGCTTTTTTTACCAAAGTCCGCGCAAGTTCAACATCTAATGCTGATTTCGGAAAAGAGATTGCAATATAGTCAGCCTCAAGTGCTACAGCGGTTTTGATATCATCTCGATCTTTTATCGTAAGCGCATCAGCTGATAATCCACCACCTTGGCGATTAATGCCTTTGTTATTAGAAAGTATGCCGCCACTTAATACCATGCAATGAATTTGATTACCTTTGACTCTATCCACCTGCATGGTGATACGGCCGTCATCCAGCAGTAAAACTACACCTTCTGTGACTTCTTTTGGCAAGGTTTTGTAGTCCAAACCAACCTGGTATTGATCTCCCAGTTCACAGTCTGCATCCAGTACGAATAAATCACCGGTTTTTAAGGTTACTTTGCCTAACTCAAATTTTCCGATACGAATTTTAGGGCCTTGCAAATCGCACAATACGCCTACTGGCCTACCAAGCTTGAGTGCAATATTGCGCACGATCTCAGCACGTTTGATATGCTCTGTGGCTGAGCCATGAGAAAAATTAAGCCGTACTACGTTTACGCCTGCCGTAATCATGCGAGCTAACATCTCTTCACTATTAGAAGATGGCCCAAGTGTTGCAACAATTTTTGTTTTGCGAAGCGTCAACTTTTTACCTTTTCCACCTACTTTGTTTTTAATTATTTTTAACAAAATTCAAATAAAAAATGGGGCCATCAGCCCCATTTTTTTATTATCAATATCACTAAAATATCAGGCTGTAGTAATAGACATTAGTTTTTAGCACGAAATTCAAGTATTTCAACAGCTGGTAATTTTTTACCTTCCAAAAATTCCAAAAATGCACCGCCTGCAGTTGAAATATAATCAATTTTATCCTCAATGTTGTACTTCTGAATTGCGGCAATCGTATCGCCACCACCAGCTAACGTAAAAGCTTTCGTATTAGCAATTGCATGTGCAATCGTTTTAGTGCCTTCACCAAACTGATCAAATTCAAACACACCGACTGGACCATTCCATACTACTGTACCTGCATTTTTAATAATCTCTGCTATTTCATTAGCAGATTTCGCGCCAATGTCAAAAATCATATCATCAGCAGCCACCGCAGCCGCGTCTTTCTTGATAGCTGGTTCATTAGCATCGAATTTTTTACCACATACAACATCCACTGCAATCGGCACCGCTGCGCCTCTTTGGCTCATTTTGTCCATTAAGGTGCGAGCAACTGGCACAAGATCATCTTCACAAAGCGATTTACCCACTTCATTGCCGGCAGCTTTAAGAAAGGTATTCGCTATACCCCCACCCACCACCATCTGATCTACTTTTTCTGACAGACTTTCTAGTACGGTCAATTTAGTCGAAACCTTACTGCCACCAACAATTGCCACCATAGGGCGCGCTGGGCTTAGTAACGCTTTAGTCAGTGCTTCTAACTCATTCACCAACAAGATACCAGCAGCAGCCACAGGTGCAAATTTCGCCACACCATGAGTTGAAGCCTCTGCGCGGTGCGCAGTACCGAAAGCATCCATCACAAATATATCGCAAAGTTTTGCATACTTTTGTGACAATTCATCAGCGTTTTTCTTTTCGCCTTTGTTAAATCGACAATTTTCTAAAACGACTAGTTCGCCAGCGGCAACTTCAAATCCACCGTCTACCCAGTCTCTTATTAACCGGATTGGTTTGCCTAGCTTTGCCGAAATCACATCGACTACTGGTTTAAGTGAGTTTTCTTCTGAATAAATACCTTCTTCAGGCCGACCTAAATGTGATGTGACCATCACTTTAGCACCAGCCTTTAGCGCGTGTTCAATAGTTGCCATTGATGCAGTAATTCGCGCATCTGAGGTGACCTTGCCATCCGCGACTGGTACGTTTAAATCCGCACGAATCAGCACACGCTTGCCGTTTAAATCTAAATCGGTCATTTTGATAACATTCATCACTTCACTGTCCCTTACAATTTCTGATTTAAGATTTAATCCAGTAAAACTCGACCTTATCTTTGTCGCCCATTGCTTTTTCAATCACTTGTGTCAAGGCAACTTCAGCACCTTGCTCTTTGAGCATTTCTAGAGCACCTCGATTGACCAAATACTCTTGGTCATTTTTATACTCATCTTTTAATTCATTGATGAGAAACTGCAGTTGTGCGTAGGTGAGTGAACCTAACCATGCATTACTATTTTTGTCTTTAAGTGTAACCATTTATGATTCCTAACCTGAGACTTAATCCTGATTATTCTTATAGTTATTTAATTACTTAGCCGCCATCATCGCAGCCACGTTATCTAACATGCGGCAGCTAAAGCCCCACTCGTTGTCATACCATGCGCACACTTTCACTAGCAAACCGTCTTTAGTGACTTTAGTGAGCGTAGCGTCAAAGTTTGAAGAAAATGCAGTGTGGTTATAATCTACAGAAACCAGCGGTGCTTCGTTATACGACAAAATGCCTTTCAACGGGCCTGCAGAAGCTGCTTCATGCATGATGTGATTGACTTCTTCTTTGGTCGTTGGTCGTTCAGGGGTAAATGTTAAATCAACCAGTGATACATTAATAGTAGGTACGCGAATCGCAAAACCATCTAACTTACCATTCAGTTCTGGCAACACTAAGCCTACTGCTGCTGCTGCGCCAGTCTTGGTTGGGATCAGCGAAGTAGTTGCAGAACGTGCGCGACGCATATCTGAGTGATGTGAATCTGTCAGTACCTGATCGTTAGTGTAAGAGTGAATTGTATTCATCAAACCGTTCACCACACCAATTTTTTGATGCAGCGGTTGTATCATTGGCGCTAAACCATTGGTTGTGCAAGATGCATTAGAAACCACAGTGTGACTCGCCCTGATGACATGATGGTTTACACCATACACCACTGTTGCATCTACATCTTTATCGCCAGGTGCCGATAACAGTACTTTTTTAGCGCCCGCATCAATGTGCGCTTGCGATTTAGCTTTGCTATTAAATGCGCCGGTACATTCCAACACAACATCAATGGCTAAGTCGCGCCAAGGCAGTTCCGATGGATTTCGAGTAGAAAAAGTTTTGATTTTTTGGCTATTGATAATCATATCATCGCCATCTACACCGACATCAAAGGGAAATCTACCATGCGCACTGTCGTAACGGGTTAAATGTGCGTTACTTTCGGCATCACAGCCAGCACTGTTAATGGCAATAACTTCAATATCTTTACGACCAGACTCATACAATGCACGCAACACCATGCGACCAATACGACCATAACCATTAATTGCTATTCGAATTGCCATGATAATCCCTAAACTTTTCTAATTAAATCGAACCAGCTAAATTGAGACTAGCTGAAAATTAAGCTGTCTCGTGAGAAAAATGTACACTTACTTTATAAATTACCGCAAAAATTCATTAAAACAAATGCTGAATAAAATAAGGCACCCCACATTGAGGTGCCTTATTAACTAAACTACCAATCTAGTTAAAGCACCGATTTAACAGTTGCAACTACATTTTCAACTGTGAAACCAAAATGCTTCATCAATACGCCGCCAGGAGCAGACTCACCGAAGGTATCAATACCAACTACAGCGCCCTCTAAACCTACATATTTACGCCAGAAGTCAGTTACACCTGCTTCAACAGCCACGCGTTTTACGCCTGGGGTCAATACGCTATCTTTGTAAGCTTTGTCTTGACGATCAAATACGTTTGTTGATGGCATTGAAACTACACGTACTTTAGTACCCGCAGCATTCAACTCAGCAGCAGCTTTAACTGCCAACTCAAGCTCTGAACCGTTGGCAATAATGATGACTTGTGCGCCCGCAACATCAGACAATACATAACCACCTTTGCGCATCAAATCGAACTGTGCAGCATCGTGTTTCATACCAGCTACGTTTTGACGGCTTAACACCAAGCTACTTGGACCATTTTTGCGCTCAACAGCAGCAACCCAAGCTACAGCAGTTTCTGTTGAGTTGCCTGGACGCCATACGTCCATATTTGGAATCAAGCGTAAACCAGCCGTATTTTCAATTGGTTGATGCGTTGGACCATCTTCACCTTGACCGATAGAGTCATGTGTCAATACTGCGATAGAACGTTGTTTCATCAACGCAGCCATACGCAATGCGCTCTTCGCATAGTCAGAGAACATATGGAATGTACCGCCGAATGGAACTAATCCACCGTGTAGTGCCATACCGTTCATGATTGCGAACATACCGAACTCACGTACGCCGTATGAAATGTAGTTACCTGGTTTTTTAGCATCAACGTGCACGAAGCTGCCAGTTGAAGTTAGGTTAGAACCTGTTAAGTCAGCTGAACCGCCTAAGAACTCTGGCAACAATGGAGCTAATGCGCCAATCATGTTTTGTGAAGCTTTACGTGTTGCAACGCCTTCAGCTTTTTCGTTAGTTGCAGCGATGATTGCATTCGTTGCTTCTGTCCAGTTCGCTGGCAACTCACCTGTCATGCGGCGTTTGTATTCTGCAGCTTCAGCTGGAAAAGCTTTAGCGTACGCATCAAATTTAGCGTTCCAGTCACCTTCAGCTTTAGCGCCTTTAGCAGTTGCATCCCAACCAGCGTATACGTCAGCTGGAATGACGAATGGCTCGTGGTTCCAACCGATGTTTGCACGTGTAGCAGCAACTTCTTCTAAACCTAATGCTGAACCGTGGCAGTCATGTGAACCAGATTTGTTTGGTGAACCCATACCGATCACTGTTTTACAGCAGATCAATGATGGTTTATCTGTTACTTTTTTAGCTGCAGCAATTGCAGCGCCGATAGCAGCAACGTCGTGACCATCTACTGACTGAACGTGCCAGCCGTATGACTCAAAACGTTTAGCTGTGTCATCTGTGTACCAGCCTTCAATATGACCATCGATAGAAATACCGTTGTCATCCCAGAATGCTGTTAATTTTCCCAAGCCCCAAGTACCAGCAAGTGCACAAGCTTCGTGAGAAACACCTTCCATCATACAGCCGTCGCCTAAGAACACGTATGTTTGATGGTCAACGATGTCATGGCCTGGTTTGTTGAATTGGTTAGCCAATAATTTCTCAGCCATTGCGAAACCAACACCGTTCGCTATTCCTTGGCCTAATGGGCCAGTAGTTGTTTCAATGCCTGGCGCATAGCCATATTCTGGGTGACCAGCACATTTTGAATGCAATTGACGGAATGTTTTGATTTCATCCATTGGCAATGCATAACCTGTCAGGTGTAGCAATGAATAGACCAACATTGAACCGTGACCATTAGAAAGAACGAAACGATCGCGATTAGTCCATGAAGGATTTTTTGGGTTATGAACTAAATGGTTATTCCAAAGCTCTTCCGCGATTTCAGCCATGCCCATAGGCGCACCTGGGTGGCCAGAGTTAGCTTTTTGTACCGCATCCATAGATAACGCACGGATTGCGTTGGCTAGGTCTTTACGTGATGCCATTGTATTCTCCCTAATAATTAATTTTTTATTAAATCTTTAGACTTTTTATTAAATCTTAGACTTACAGTGCTGTAACGATTCGTGTCTTATAAAAAACCATATAAAACATTGATTGAATTCTTCAAAAAGCTAGTTTTACAATAAAGTTTAACCGCTTTTTAACAAAGGTTAAATTATTGCTTAGATAGCCTTTTTCGGCAAGTACAACATCAGGAAATTGACTCATTCAGGCTACATTCGTGCTTTATAAACGCTAAAAATCATTCATCCTCTACCAAGTTAAGGTCGAATGTTTTTATTGCTGTAGGTTCTACTGATTGATAACCCACCGTCTACCAAAGAAGCTGTTCCAGTAACGAAAAATGAGTCGTCAAAAGCCTGATATCACTTAAGATTTGGCAATTTACATAGTGGCATCTACTACACCTATAAATAGCATTTGCGAGCACGCCAACTGACTAATATTCGCTTGCTAAAGCGTAGCACAAGTACCTATGCTGCGTTATTTAGAAAACGGTAAATGGTTAGGGTGCTTCCAGACTGGTATACGGAAAGTGGTGCAACCTCATTATATTTTGCGGCAAAAAACTCATGCCAGCCAAGACTAGAATATTTATTTATTTTATAGTTGATAGATTTCGTACACAGGGGCCCTCCAACAAATGGTCTGCGTTTAGTTAGCTACTCACACTCAAAAGCCAAATACTCACTTACAACCTCAGTGCTGCCTCAAACAACGCAATTGGGACTGGCTTACCAAACAGATAGCCTTGGTAGGTACTGCAGCCGCACGTATGCAGCAGTTGTCGCTGCTCTTCCGTCTCTACCCCCTCAGCAATAACATTCAGGTTTAGCGTTTGTGCCATAGCGATGATCGTGCGCACAATCGCTTGGTCGCTACTCTGGGTGGCAATATCACGCACGAACGATTGATCAATTTTGAGCTGATATATCGGTAGGCGCTTTAGATATTGCAGGGATGAATAGCCCGTGCCGAAATCATCCAAAGAGAACTGGATAGCCATGTCTTTCAAGGCGTTCATGGTGGCGATGGTATCCTCAATATGCTCCAGCAATATACTTTCTGTCAGCTCCAGCTTGAGCTTCATCGGGTTGATGGCATGGCGCTGGATGGTAGCTTGCACTTGCGCCACAAAGTCAGATTGGCGAAATTGTTTAGCACTCACGTTTACCGAGAGCGTGAGATTACGTGTGAGCACATCTTGCTGCCATGCTTTAAGCTGTGCACAAGCAGTCTCCAGCACCCATCGCCCGATGGGCAGGATCAGCCCTGTTTCTTCTGCCAGTGGAATGAATTCAAGTGGAGACACCAAACCGCGTTCTGGATGTAGCCAGCGGATTAACACTTCTGCTCCTAGCGGACAATAAGCACTGTCCACCTGAATCTGGTAATACAACTGAAATTGCTGCTGTTCAAGCGCTTTACGTAACTCACGTTCCAGATCTGTACGGACGTTGATGGCACTCTGCATCTGCGGATCAAAGAAACGCATGGTATTACGGCCAGTTTTTTTGGCCTGATACATGGCAATATCAGCATGTTTCAACAAGTCTTCATGAGACTGCTCGTGGTCTCGAAATAGCGCCACACCAATGCTCGAAGTACCGTGGTATTCATGCATGCCAAGCTGATAGGGCTGATTGAGTACAGTCAGAATTTTATTGCCAATCACATCAACCTGTGTTGCGGCCTCAATGGGCTGCTCACTCAGATCTTCCAGCATTATCACGAACTCGTCCCCTCCAAAGCGAGCTGCTGTGTCGCCCGCACGCAGACACGCCAACAAACGCTCGGCAACCTGTTTTAGCAATAAGTCACCAATATCATGTCCGTGGGAATCATTGAGCATTTTGAAATTGTCAATGTCAAGAAACAGTAGCGCACCATCTCTGCCGCTACGCGCACTGGTAGCTAATGCGCACTTGAGTCTATCGAACAAAAGCCGCCGATTGGGTAAACGGGTAAGTGAGTCGTAGAAGGCCAGATATTCAATTTCATCTGCAGCCCGCTTGCGCTCTGTGATGTCTTGAAGGATAGCAATGCCGCCCACAACCTTACCACTACCATCTCGTGAAGGTGCACAAGTCATGTCTATCCATCCTTTTGCATCACAGAAAGCCGCACTATAATATCCTTCGTAATAGCCAATTTCGCCTGCTAGCGCTTTACCGAGAGATGGCAGGATGGATTGATCCTTGACCACTTTCATGTCTAAATTAATTATGTCATCCGATGAATTATTCAGGATGTCGGCGAGGTGATTGTTGCAGTAAGTAATGATGAGATTAGTATCGTAATGAAATATCCCTACTGGCGAATGATTAAGCAACAAACGATAGCGATCCTCACTTACCCTCACGGCCTCCTCGCGTGCGCTGACCTCAATATTTAAAGCGATGTTCTCAATGAGATTTCGATTAATATGCCGCAAACTCGTGATAATGAAGCCAAGATACAGAATTCCTGCTATGCCCATTGCCAAAGATAAATTGTCTCCTGCAACAAATAAGCGAATAACAAGCGGCATGATCACTGATATAGAAAAGACAATGGCACTGACAAAATCAGCCGAATAGGAAATCACACCGCCAGCCGACAGCCCGGCCAACATAAAAATTAAAAATATCTGATGCTGCGGATCATTATGCGGATACATCAGAACACCAGCAGAACCCCACACCAACCCAGCAACAAAAACGCCAATACGAAACCTCACCAACCGGGCACCAGTAGTGGAATAGTCATCTGATGGAGAGCGCTGATAAGCAACAACAAGTACTACTCGAGAAAATGCGACCAATACCACGAGCGAATACCAAGCTATAACCACTGAGGGCATTATTACTCGATACTGCATATAGGCTAAAATTGTTGCGAGTAGTGTGCTAGTAATTAATGCAATGTAGCTTGCGGATAGCAACTGTTGCAACTGTGCGGATTGTACTGCCGTCTTTTTTTTCAAGTTGTGATCACTTAATGATTGATGTCCGACGCATCCCTAGCAACTAATGTGAGTTAGATTGAGCGTATAAGCATGTCGCATGGATTATGCACTATGTTGATAATGGGCTCAATAAGGTATAAAGAATAAACGTCAGTACCTAATTCAGAGTATGTCTATCGGTAATGCTGTATGCATATGAATCATCATTGATTACCTTGTTCGTACTAGTTAAACCAATTTAAAGTTAATCTGAATAAAGATGGTATCTATTCCTGCCCGCACCTTTAGCTTCATACATGGCCATATCAGCGTGCTTCATCAGTTCATCTACCGTAATTTTCATTTCATCACTACGCACAGCAATCCCAATGCTTAGGCTAATCGTAATCTCTCGATCATTGAGGTGAATAGGTTGTTTAAATCTATCAATGATTTTCTCGGCGACTGCTTGTGCGTCTAGTACTTGTGAGATTTCTGCCAAAACGATCACGAACTCATCTCCACCTTGCCTTGAAACGGTATCGTCAATACGCACACATGCTGATAGACGTTTAGCGACTTCTTTGAGAATAGCATCGCCTGCATCATGCCCCAAAGAGTCATTAATCTTTTTAAAGTGGTCTACATCCAGAAAGAGCAGGCCCATTGAGCGGTTATAACGTTGAGCCTTGGCAAGTGATTGTTGCAGCCTACTCAACAACATTCGACGATTAGGTAAATTGGTAAGGGAATCATAATAAGCGTATCGTTGCGATTGTTCATGCCGTAGCTTACTTTCCGTAATATCTTCAATCTGGGAAATGAAATACAGCGGGGTATGGTCTTCATCCCTGAAAATACTGACTGAAAGCTGAACCCATACGATCTTTTTATCTTTACAAATGTATCGCTTCTCCATTTGATAAGAATTGATTTTATTGTCTAGCAGCTTGTGTACATACTCAAGATCAACAGATAAGTCATCAGGATGGGTAATTTCCTGAAAAGTCAGCTTTAATAACTCATCACTGTCGTAACCAACAATTTTGCACAAACTACGGTTCACCTTAATAAACTTACCCTCCAATGACACAATCGACATCCCAATCGGAGCATATTCAATAATTTCCCTGAAGCTTTTCTCACTTGCCCGTAAAGCATACTCTCTCTTTTTATGCTCTGTAATATCTTCAAAAACGACTACCGCTCCAACAATTTCATTATTTCTAAACATAGGTACAGAAGTCACATGAATGTTCATGAACGTGCCATCTTTTCTCCAAAACACTTCATCACTAGATTTAAACGGTTGCCCTGATTTCATCACATTGCGCATTTCGCAATCTTCTGCGGGATAAGGGGAATGATCCATTTTTTTGTAGTGGATCAATAAATGTGCATGCTGTCCAACGAGCTCAGCCTCAGTCCAGCCTAACAATCGTTGACCTTCAGGATTAATAAAGGTGATGAGTCCTTCTTTGTCCATGACATATACCCCTTCACCTAAGTTAGAGGTGATTTCCTGGAAGCGTGAAGCGCTCTCTTTGAGAGCGGCTGTTTTCTCTTCAACAGATGCTTCGACACGGGCGGTATAGCCCGTACCAAACAGTAAAAGTGCGCCCATCAGGCCTGTACCAAATATGCCGATTGCCAGCATATTCCAGCTTTGCCAACCACGATGTAGTTCATAGTAATACGCTGTTGGTGTGGTTTCTAATCGATAATGCCTAGTCCCAAATTCAAACTGCCGCGTATACAACACTTCGGACTGATCATCAGTGAATCCATCATATAAGGTTTGACTAGCTTCAATATCAATCAGGCGGCTATTCACTAGTGGCTGCAGAGGCATAAATATCTCACCCAAGAAATCACTTGCCTTTAATACGGTCAATATAACCCCATCCTGCACGTTGCCGACCACAGGATATATAAGTAATAAACCAGATTCTGCCCCTTGGCCAACAACCAGTTTTATTGGGGGTGTAGCAACGGCCAGCTTTTCCTTAAGGGCTTTGAGAATGGTAGCCTTGCGTTCAGGTAGAGAAGCCAAATCAAACCCTAAAATAGACTGCATTTCAGGTGTCATAGGCTCTATATAAGTGATGGGATAATAATGATTGCGTGCTAAAGCCGGCAGTAAAACCTTATTTGTCCCCAGTTCTTTGATGTCAAAATCTGAAAAATCGCTTGCTTGCCCTGCACTAAATGCAACACGGTTTGAATAGCCGATTCTAGGAGCCCACTGTATTGCATAGATCATGGGGAAACCTTTGAGAGTTTCCTTAACAAACTGATGAAAATCTTGCCGCGTTATTGGGTTAAAGTTACGGTAAGTAAATAATCCACCCGTTTGTGTCAGAACAGACTCCTGTGAATCAAAACGCACCTGAAGTTGTTCGGATAATTGGTTTGACAGCCCATTAAATTCTATAAGTGAATCTTTATATTCCAATCTGCTTACTGTAACGAAAGTAACGATGAGCAATGCGAAAGCAATTCCCATAGGTAAAGCAACCGTGCCAAGGCGCTTTCTCCATATCTTTCTTGGACTACCAATAGCCACCAAGGTCAACGGCAACATGACGATGAGGCCTAAAAAGTCCCCAATCCACCATGAAGACCAGCTTGTAAGGAAGTTAGATCCCCTATCAGGCCTAATGCAAATAATCCGCTAACCGAAATACTTGCACTGACAAAGCAGATGAAGGGAGAAGATATAAAGAAATTAACCACATCGCGCGGGCTATCAAGGGCTGTGGGATAACCTATTCTACGTCTGAGCCACCACCCACCTAGCCATGCCTGCATCGTAGAAGCGAATGCAATAAGTAGCGCAACTTCCAGCCCAGTAATATTGATAGTATGGTTTGAACTATAGCCAACCCAGATATTAAGAAATAAGGAACCTAAAAAAATTGCTGGTAATGGTTTCTTGCCTGCAACAAATGTTGCTGCGATGGCGATTCCCGCCGGCGGGAAAATTGCAGAGGCATAGCCCGGAGGGAGCGCTAACATTAAGCCAAGCTTACCCGTGATTATGTAAGCAAGTATCAGTAAAAGGCTGTACGCAAGATATGAATATCTGCGGAAAATAGTTAATTCTTTTAACATCGCTGGCCAGATATTTAATATAAGCGCCTATCCCATAATTATGACAGGGCTATTACGAGAGGATTGACGCATACTACTACATTACACCTAGTTATACTAACATAAGGCACCCCTGTACTTACTCCTGTCAGAATCCATTTTATTAATGTTTTCAACGCGTTTGAATTGCCAATAACTCAATCTCTCTGTAAGTAAATTCCTACATCAATTTCAGTCATAGTCTTATTCGATAACTTTTTCATATGCCTAAAATTAGGTCTGTGTTTTACACAAATCAATTCTTTATTACCAAAAGGAAATATTATGAAAACGAATCTTAAAAGTCTTTTAGTTATTGGTGCTTTATTAATGCCATTGTCTACTTTTGCAGCTGACGGTGATACCGTTTCAACCAAAGTTGGCGATGCTGTCATTACTACTAAAGTAAAAGCAGAGTTTGCTAAAGATAAAACAGTGAGTGCAACTGCAATTAAAGTTGAAACTGATAGCAATGGTTTAGTACAACTTTCAGGCACTGCTAAGTCTCAAGCTGAAGCTGATAAAGCGGTTATGATTGCTAAGAACACTAAAGGTGTTACAGGTGTTAAAAACGATATTGTGGTGACTCAATAACCACTGGAATACGTTTTAAAAAACAGACTGCATTAAATTATAAGTGTAGTTAAATATACGGGGCTTAATGCCCCGTTTTCTATTTCGAACTCTCACAAGGAGTTTAAACAGTCCAACGATTACATAACAACACAAAACCAAATAATGCACTCAACAGCAACCAGCCGTTAATTGGTGCTGATGATTGGGTTTCGTCGGCTTGTTTATTGATTATGGGACGTACCACTTCTTGCTCAACCTTTGCCACTTGTATGCCAGCGCCATTTTTAAAAACACTCTTCTCAATGACCAATGGAGTATTTTTAACGTCCGAAACAGCATTAACACCGGCTATGGTTAATATTGGAGTTACTGTAATCGCAACTACAAACATTACATTAATGATTTTTTTTAACATTTTTTTCACCATTCAATTTTTAAATTTCTAAACTTAGTATCTGCAAATTGAATGCCAACATACAATCACAATATTTTACATATAAATCAATTAGTTAAATATATTAGCAACGAATATATCGTCATAATCTCGACACTATTGTCATCAATAATGTTGTTCTTAAAATATATATCGATGAATTATCATCACCAAAATAGCATTAAAATTTGATAGCAAAGAATTAAAACTTTTGGAGGATTTTATCTATAAAAAATATGGCGCATTTGCAAGGCAAAATGCGCCATTGGGATTTATAGATGAGGGGTCTAGCAAATTAGGTTGTACTGATATGCTTAATTTTGTATACGCCTAAACTAACCCACCGGCTTACGCATAGTCACGAACTCTTCAGCAGCCGTTGGATGTATGCCTATCGTACTATCAAAAATAGCCTTTGTTGCGCCCGCACGAATCGCCACTGCCATACCCTGAATGATTTCACCTGCATCAGGCCCTACCATATGCATGCCAACGACTTTATCGGTACTGCGTACTACTAACATTTTCATTAGCGTGCGTTCCGTACTGCCTGATAGCGTGTTTTTCATCGGTTTGAATTCAGATTTATATACATCAATATCTGCATATCTTTCGCGGGCCTTTGCTTCTGTTAAACCTACTGTGCCGATGCTAGGCTGGCTAAATACTGCTGTTGGAATGTTGTCATAATCCATCACACTTTTTTTGCTGGCGTATAGTTTATTGACAAGCGCCATGCCTTCAGCCGTGGCTACAGGTGTAAGGTTCACGCGATTCGTCACATCACCCAGCGCATAGACTGATGGCACATTGGTTTGATAATCATCATTCACTTTAATAGCGCCTACATCATCCATAGCCACACCAAGTGCTTCAAGGCCTATACCTTTGGTATTTGGTACGCGACCTGTGGCGTACATCACCAGCTCAGTTGGCACTGTAGTTCCCGATGTAGTGTGTACAGTAAGGCCTTCGCATAACAGCTCGATGCGATCCACACTGGTATTAAACATGAATTTGATGCCTTTCTTGGTCATCTCAGTAATCAAAAAGTCACGGACATCTTCATCAAAACCACGTAGCACTTTAGGCCCACGTTCAAAAATGGTGACATCTACGCCCAAGCCATGCATGATGCCCGCGAACTCAACCGCAATATAACCACCACCGACAATGACCATTTGGCTAGGTAGTTTGGGTAGATTAAAAATCTCATTTGAGGTGACAATATGTTCTTTACCTTCTACATCTGGCACAAATGGCCAGCCGCCGGTAGCAACGATAATGCGTTCCGCTGAGTAGGTTTTTTCACCTACTTTTACAGTGTGCTCATCTACTAGATTAGCCCGACCATTGACCACATGCACACCGCTATCATGCAACAATTTGTCGTACACACTTTGTAATCGGTTAATTTCTTTGTCTTTATTAGCAACTAGGCTTGCCCAATTAAAACTTGGATTATCTACTGACCAACCAAAGCCAGCAGAACCTGTAAAGCTCTCACTAAATTGCGAGGCGTATACATACAGCTTCTTAGGAACACAGCCTACGTTTACACAAGTTCCGCCAAAGTAGCGGTCTTCTGCAATCGCAACTTTCGCACCATGACCAGCCGCCATACGTGCAGCACGCACGCCGCCTGAGCCTGCGCCGATGACAAATAAGTCATAATCATATTGTGTAGTAGGTGTGTACTTGTGTTCGTTGTTGCTAGCCAATTGAGTTCTCTCTAAAGATTTATACTAATTTTGACGTTAAATTTTAAATAGCTTATTTATAAATGAAAAAAGCGATGTATTTCACATCGCCTTTTTCAAATTACATCACTAAATCAACGTTGTGAATGAATTATTTTTTCAAATACTTCAAAATGGTATCAGCATCACTAACTTCAAATGGATCAGAACCGAAATTATCATCTTTACCTGGTTCTACAAACATTTGCTTCACTTCACCATTTTCTACAAGCATTGAATAGCGCCATGAGCGATCACCAAAACCTAGGTTATATTTTTGCACTAACATGCCCATGCCACGGGTGAAATCACCGTTACCATCTGGCAACATTTTTACGTTTTTAACGCCTAGGTTTTTACCCCATTGGAACATCACAAACGCATCGTTAACGCTTAAGCAGTAGATTTCATCAATGCCAAGCGCTTTGAATTCTGCATATTTAGCTTCATAACCAGGTAAATGTGTGCTTGAACAGGTAGGTGTAAAAGCGCCAGGAAGTGCCACGATGATGACTTTTTTACCTTTAAAAATGTCAGCCGTTGTTACATCTTGCCAACGGAATGGATTCTCGCCGCCGATACTTTCATCACGTACACGGGTTTTAAAAGTGACATTAGGTACATTTACAATCATGATTTTTCCTTTGAATGAATTAAAAAACTAGTTATTGGTGTGTTGCTTAAATTCAATATGCATCATCATATAGCAACATTAAATTTTAATGAATTCAATTAAATTTATTGAATTGATAGCTTATTCTTATCACGAAGCGATTATTAATAAGTTTATATCTTAACCAAGTGACCCGTTGAGGCTGACTGCAAAACAGCTTCAATTGCTTTGCAATTCGCTTTTGCATCTGCAAAGTCTATTAATGGCGCTTTATTATTGAGCACACAATCACTAAAGTGCTCAATCTCCAAATTAAAGTGGTTGCTTGGGGCAAAGCGTTCTTCGGCATATTTTCCATCTTCCAGCGCCCATGAAATTACTGGCATATCATTTTGAAATACCCACGCGGCGTGACATTTTACCCAGCCTTTGGTGCCTATGATTTCATATTCGGATTTACGTGATCGCTCAAAACTCACATCAAAATGACCAAATTGCGCACGACCTTCTGCATCTAACCCAAAATCCAGTACACCACTTGTAACGATATCTGCACCCACCTCGTTAAATTTAGCATGTGCTGTCACTGAAACAGGTTCGATTGGTTTACCATTTTTAGCGACCTTAGTTAAACCCATTGCCCAACGCAAGCTATGTATTGCGTAAGGACCAATATCCCACATAGCGCCGCCACCCTGCTTAAAGCTGCTGGCAATACGATACATACGCGCAGGACGCATAAGGAATGAATAAGAAGCTCTAACTGATAGCACATCGCCTATCAACCCCGACTCCACAATCTCTTTCACGCGCGCATGTTGCGGATGAAAGCGGTACATAAAACCTTCCATCACTTTAACTTTATTCTTAATCGCGGCAGCTTCAATCGCCTCAATATCCTTAACAGTCAAAGCCATTGGCTTTTCTATCAGCACATGCTTACCTGCATTAATAGCTTTTAGTGCCCATTCCACATGCTCGTTATTGGCCATTGGGCAATATACAGCTTGAACATTTGCATCATTGATCAATGTATCTAAATCGTCATAACAGATTACGCTGCCATGGCAAGGCGCATATTTGTCTAAAGTGGTTTTTGCGGCACTTGGTCTACGGCTGGCAATCGCTACTAATTCAGAATTAGGTGCTTCGATGATGGCTGGTAGCAGTCGCTCATTAACGCGAGCTGCGCCTAAAATGCCCCAACGCAGCTTTGTCTCATTACTCATAAACTTCCTAAATTCATTTTTGCTAAATTGATTCTTGCGCAAACCATTTGATACTGCAGCCTATGCTGGCAATCTGTTCACGTGGACCTTCCCCAGTTTCGCTAATCAACTTCATAGCATTGAACAAATCTCTAGTATTACCTACCGGCGGTTCACCTCGACCTGCAGCATCAAAACGTCCACGATATTGCAGCTCTAAATCTGCATTAAAGCCAAAGAAATCTGGTGTGCAAACCGCACCATATGCCTGAGCAATATCTTGTGTGCTATCCAAGACATAAGGAAATGAAAAATTAAAGACTTTTGCCTCTTCCATCATGCGCTCATATGAATCGTCAGGATAGTTTTCAGTATCATTACTTTGAATGGCAATGGTGTTAATGCCATACTTCAACAGCTCACGACAATCTGCCACCAAGCGCGTTTTAATAGCTTTTACGTATGGGCAATGATTGCAAATAAACATGACCAACAAGCCATTTTTACCTATGCTATTGGCCAAAGTATGATATTTACCATCAACACCTAGCAAATTGAAATCTGGTGCAGGTTGACCAAAATTACAAACAGGGGGATTTAAACTTGTCATTTTCTTCTCCTATTGTCGCTGAGCTGACTTTTGTTTTATTAGTTTCTTTATAATACTTATGTTATCACTATAAGATAACTTTTTGGACATACTTTCAAGACGATAAATCCATGGCTAACCTACGTTTTTACACCAATAATCCTCTAGCTTTAGGTGACTCGATTCAATTATCTGAAAGTGCAGCTACACATGCCACACGAGCATTAAGACTAAATGTAGGGGACCGTGCTATTGTATTTAACGGCGATGGATTTGATTACAGTTGTGAACTAACTTCAATTAAAAAAAATACTGTCATCATCCGAATAACCACCGCTAAAAAGGTAATTAACGAATCTCCATTACGCATTACTTTATTGCAAGGCATCTCCAGCGGAGATCGTATGGACTACACGATTCAAAAAGCCGTAGAACTAGGCGTAACAAATATTCAGCCTATTTCCAGCCAACGCAGCGTGGTAAAGCTATCGGCCGAACGTGCAGAAAAACGCATCGAACATTGGCAAAACGTAGTCACCTCTGCCTGCGAGCAATCTGGCAGAGCTTTTGTTCCTCAGATAGCGACGCCATTGAGTTTGCAACAATGG
>JANOHT010000060.1:0-8196 GCA_031406605.1 Methylotenera sp.
GCGATAGAGGCGGCTGGCGTAGAGGCCGATTTTCTATGTCGCGGCGGTGTATGTGGTCGATGTGAACTAACCGTGCTGGAAACAGACGGCGCCCTCATGCATAACGATCATTTTCTGACGGACGCTGAGAAAGCTTCATGCCAAAAGATCATGCCTTGCGTCTCACGGGCTAAATGTGACCGTTTGCTTTTAGATATTTAATTCCAGCTATTCAATCTAGGCGTTGGAATCAACTACATGACTTTAGGTAATTTAATTTTTTTTAAACCATTCAAATTAAGACCATCTGGTCTTGAAGTAGAGCGTTAAGGTGAACGATATGACATTGGCATTTAATGAAGAGACTTTTCGCGAAGATTATACCTACCGTAACTCTCCCAGCGGAATCAAACGATTCCCCTTTCCATTTCCGGAAGACCAGTATATGTATTCGGTGAATATAGAGCCGCATACCCAAGGCAAACAAGACACAGTATGTGAGTTTCCGCTTGATGTGGATGAACATTATGTTGCGGAATGTCATGATAAGAAAATAACATTGGAGCAAGACTCTGGTCGCTATCAGGCCTTGCCGCATATGATGGATGCACAGTGGGATTTTGTAGAGCTTTCAATGGAGTCTCTTGCACGTGACTATCCAGAACATTTTTCTTTACAGAAAAATGGTACCAGCTGGACTTGGGAAAATAAGCCATTAGGTATCAAAGATACATTCACTTTTGGTGACTGCTCAACGCTGGCAATGGATCCATTTGAGTATATGGGACGGCAAGTACAGGGTGATTTTGTGCTGCTAGATCAGCGTGAAGAAACGTTATTCGCAGATGCTGGAATCGTCACAAGTCAAGCAGACTGGTCACTAGCGTTTAACGTTGGTATGTCGTGGAGAGAGTGGCATGGCCCAGTGCCACGCGCCACTGAGCTTGGCGTGATGGATCGCGCTTTAAAATTTCTATTGAATCTGCAACTTGGCAGCCCAGTTCGCAGACTTAACTGGACAATGACTATCAACCCACGACTAGATACATCCCCAGAGAATTATCCGCACTGGGGTAGCGACCGTAATACAGTGAACGCAGATAATGTTGGCGACCTGGTCAATCTACGTGTTGAGTTACAGAGTTTATTCAGGCTACCACGTAGTAACGCTATTGTTTTTAGCATCCGTTGCTACCTAATTAGTCTAAAAGATATTGCCACTTATCCACGTTGGGCTAAACGCCTGCATCGGGTACAAAAAACCATGCATCCTGATTTAATCGAATACAAGGGCATGACTAAATTTCATCCGATGATGGTGGATTGGCTATCTAAGTTCGATGATGGTGCGGCTTTGGAAGTGGGTACGCAGCCTGAGTAAAAGTTGCCTACTCTAGTTGTGGTGCGCTGACGTTGTAGCGCTGGTTGGGAATTTCAGTAATGAATCCCTCCAGTGCCAATAGCTCACCAGTGCTGGAAAATATTCCTCTGCCATGTTCCTGTACTAATTTAGTTTCACCTTTGCGAGTGACGATTCGGTAGATGAGCTTAAATTCTTCCCCGTTACTTATTTGTTGTTTGACTGATTCCCAAACAGCCGCTCTGTCATCAGGGTGGATGATTAAGTTAAAAGTCAGATTTGGGTCGTTAATCAAATCAAGAGGGTCGTATCCTGTGACATCAATGCATCCATCACTCACAAATTCAAACGTCCAGGAACGGTCGTTTCTGCCGCGATAAACCATGCCTGGAATATTGCTTAAAAGTGAGTTTAATGCACGTCGATTAGCAAACTGAGTGGCTTCAGCCTCTTTATTGCGCTGAATATCTGTCATCGTACCAATTACGCTGGTTCTCTCTCCAGCAGCAGTTGAAGTCGTTTTTGCGCGCATGATGATCCAGTTGGAATCTCCTCGCACGGAGATTAAGCGAGCTTCAATCGTGCAATGGGTTCTTTTGCCTTGTGTAAGTGAATTTAACCTTGCCTCAAGCATGGGTTTGTCTTCTGGATGAAAAAAGTCTATTAATGATTTATTTAGGCAATCTTTAACTCTATATTCGAGCATATTTTCCCAAGAGGGATTAAGGAAAATAATTTTACCTTCAGCATCTAGCTGGAATACGATTTCTTCAAGCCTATCAATGATAGAGTGATAATTGAACTGTGTTTCGTAGTCGTTACTTAAAGGAGAAATTGTAGAAGTCGGCGTGAACTGAAACAACAGCAAGTTATTTTGGTTGTCTTCACGCATACGGCTAAGACTGGCATTACATGGCAGGGTAGAACCATCCGCACATAATAAACGCATCTTGGTCGGGTCTATTTTAGTTTTACCCATATTCGCTTCTGCTGTGAGTTCGGCTAAGTTTTGATGATCAGCAGGATGAATCAAGTTGGTGAATGGCATGCCTACAATTTGATCAGCCATTCCCACCATGCCCAATGTTTGAAGAAAAGGCGTATTTACAAATTTCACCATATAACCATCAAGCACGGCGGCAGGGGTGGATAGTGCGCTAGAAAACTCTCTACCCCATGTGCCCTCTTGCGGATGTGGCTGGCGTGAACGGCCTGATTTTGAGAAATATAATGGTTGAATAAGCGTTAAAAGGGCCGCAGAAAAAATAGCGACAGCTGCTGAAACCAGCAGCACTACATGTAACAAAAAAGGGCCTTGAATGCTGTACCATGAACCCAGTATCAACAAAAAAATGACGCTGATAATTAACGTTGAAAATATGAAGATAGCCATTAGCTTAACTCTGAATTTGACAGTAAATAGAGTATAAAAAGAACTAGAGAAAATATGCAGAATATTTTGAATTTCCCTAAGTTATTATTAGCTTTTATTAAAAAGCATAAGCTCTATGCCAATTTACATGCGTTAGTTGTTTCTATGGCGCTATCCGTCATACTCATGCAGGCGGGCTCGCTTTTCCTGTTTGACTATATTCCAGACCATCTTTCTGTCATCCATAACGCTTATCAAAACCAATCGGTTTGGAAGAGCGAACTTTACAAACTTGATAACAACTTTAACGACAAAGAGGCAGTTTTTAATCGACTAAGCAAAAGTCAGAGTGATTTTGATGGCCCTATCTACGCTTGGGCTAAGAATCAAAAAGATACAGGGCTGATTCAAGCTTACGACCACTTAAAAGCTACACACCAAATTTTTTCAGAAGCTAGCCTGCAGGCGAGTCCTAAAGCTGTAATGCTGGAGAAAGGCGAACAGGTTGTTAAAGCTTATGACGATTTTGTGTTGGCTGCCGAAGAAGATGTGATTGTTAAGCAGTCTCTCGTGTCGCTCATTCAGTTTGTATGTTTGTTTTTAGTGTTTTGCATTGCTGCCAGCATCATGCTTACCTCATGGAGTATTTTAATAAACCGGCTTGGTAAAGTGATGGCTATCATGCCAGATGATATGGTGGTTGATACCGCAAGCAATCAATATGATGATGAATTTGAGGTGCTAGAAAAGCTCACTGCTGAAATGTCAGCTAGACTTCAGGCAATACAAGTTGAAACTAAATGGATTAACAAGACGAGTACAGAAAAAGTACGGAAGATGATACTTTCGCAAGATTTTATGTTTAAACTGGCTAAGTTAATAGGGGGTTCAGGGCTTAGCGAACTGACGATTAAAAAAACGCTTTACTCGCTTGAGAGAACGCTCGGGGTAGGGAATGTAGCACTGGCTTTTAGTGAGAATGGATCAAGAATTTCAGCGCAGCGTGCTTTATTTTCAAGCTATTGGCCGCTTTCTTTTGACGAAAGTATGTTTGACGAAACCACCAATCCACTTTCGGTGAGTCACACTACCAAGCTGATTAAAGGGCAATGTGTGCAGTGTGTCACAGTCCCATTAGCAAGCCCTAACGGATGGTTAGGCATTTTATTGTTGGAAGCTGAAGCAAATCATTATTTTGATGATGCGGAATTGCAGTTATTTGAAGTGACTGCACAAATGCTTGCACTTTCAATGGGTTTTCAGGCTAGAGAGCAGGAAAGCCGCAGAGTGGCGTTGCTGGAAGAAAGAGCGGTAATCGCAAGAGAGTTGCATGACTCTTTAGCTCAATCTCTTTCTTACATGAAATTTCAACTTGCGCGTTTGCAGACAAACTTTGGAACTCATTTGATTGAGTCTGGTGCTGATACGATTGTGAATGATATGCGCGAAGGTCTTGATAACGCTTATCGTGAATTGAGAGAGTTGCTCACTACGTTTAGGGTGCAGATGGACGTGCGTGGACTTGATCATGTACTCGAAGAAGCGATTGAAGAGTTTTCGCAACGATCTAGCTTAAACATTACACTGGATAATCGATTGCAAGAATGTCGGCTCAGTGTGAACGAGGAGTTCCATCTGCTGCATGTAGTGCGGGAGGCATTATCAAATATTGTTCGCCACTCTGGTGCTAAAAGAGTCACTATTGCATTGGTTTTACAATCTACAGGTGAGGTCATGGTAACGATTGATGATGATGGTAAGGGTTGTACTTTTGATGAAACCAAGCCGCATCATTATGGCTTGGCAATCATGACAGAGCGCGCTTATTGTTTGGGTGGAAAAATTGAGGTATTGCCTAGGCGTCGCGGTGGAACACGTGTCAGGTTAATATTCCGACCAAAATAACGATTTCAAAAATTGGTTAATATTAAATAAAATAACAGGCTGGAGAACACTATGCAAACACCTACGACAGTATTAATTATTGATGATCACGCGCTCTTTCGCCGCGGTGTGTGCCAGATGATTTCTGCTGACCCTGAATTCTTGGTAGTTGGTGAGGCCGCTTCGGGTACAGAGGGCATTGTTTTAGTCGAGCAGTTAAAGCCGGATTTGGTGTTGATTGATCTCAACATGAAAGGTATGAATGGCATACAAACGCTTACTCATATTAAAGAAGCTAAGCTGGAATCAAAATGTATTGTGCTGACGGTATCAGATGCTGAAGTTGATTTGCTGGAAGCATTACGCGCCGGTGCTGATGGCTATTTGCTTAAAGACATGGAGCCTGAGGATCTTTGTGCGAACCTAAAAAAAGCGATGTCCGGTGTCACGGTGCTACAGGAAAGTCTGACTGAAATCCTTAAAAACGCTTTAATTCACCCAACGCTCAATAGAAGTGAGGAAGAAATATCACTCACTGAGCGTGAAAGGGAAATATTGGAATGCCTTGCAAATGGTCTTAATAACAAAACAATCGCCAGAGCTTTGGGTATCAGTGATACGACCGTTAAAGTACATATTAAGCATCTATTAAGTAAATTAAAGTTAACAAGTAGGCTTGAAGCTGCTGTATGGGCACACAGGAAGAAATAGCGATTAGTTTAAATCAGCTTGTTTAGCAAAAATATTAAGCCCACTAGTTTAAAAAACTAGTGGGCTTAATTATTTCTAACAGTCTTGAATTGTTAAGTGATGTGCTTATTTTGGACCATTTTTAGCGTTACGTTTAACCCCAAAACTTTCAGTGATGCGGTCCAGCATAATCGCCAGCAGCACCACACCCAAGCCGCTTTCAAAGCCCAGACCTATATCAAGGCGAGAAATACTGGAGAGTACATCGTTACCCAACCCACCAGCACCCACCATAGATGCAATAATCACCATGGATAGCGCCATCATGATGGTTTGATTGATACCTGCAAATAAAGCTGCCATCGCACTGGGAATCTGCACTTTCATCAACAGTTGCGTGGGTGTACAGCCGAAAGCAATACCAGCTTCTACTTGCTCCTTATTCACCTGACGTATACCGAGAGAGGTCAGCCGTACGACAGGCGGCATGGCAAAAATCACTGTTGCAATTACCCCTGGCACACGACCCAAACCAAAGAACATTGCGGCAGGTATCAAGTAAACAAAGGCTGGCATAGTTTGCATGAAATCTAGCACTGGCCTGATGACTGCTTCAGCTTTATCATTTCTACCCGCCCAAATGCCTAACGGGATACCTAATGTTAAGCTAATTAAGGTTGCCGAGGTAATAAGCGCAAGTGTGATTAATGTTTGTTCAGCGAAACCCATGCTGTCGATTAACCATAATGATGCAGCGCAAAATAGGGCAAATTTCCAACCAAGCCGCCAAAAGCCTATCGCAATGAATATTGCAGCGAACAGTAAAAAAGGAATGGCTAGCAGGCCATTTTCTATGCCCGCTGTCGTTGTATCAATGATGGTGCCAATTTGGTCAAAGAAGCCATGATCATTGACTTCAAGCCAATCTACCGCGCCTGCTACCCATTCACCTAGAGGAAGTTTGTAGCTCATGCTTTTTTCTCCTTACATAGTTTGCGTAGCAAAACGGTTTTGGTGATTGCGCCTATATACTCGCCATTTTCATTCACCACTGGTAGTGGACACGGATATTCAACGACTTTTTGCAGTACTTCATTGAGTGGGGTATTGCCTGGAATAGCCACTTTTCCTGGTATCAGTGCATCGCGTAGTTTTTTCCCGGGTTGGCTCATGCAGTTCACAAGTGTCTCAGCAGAAACAACACCAAGTACTTTTTGTTGTTCATCCAGTACAAACGCATACACACGGTCATATAAACGCATACGTTCCAGTGCTGCACTGAATCCCGCAACTGATTCATCTGGGCGATCAAAAATAGTCACTTGTTCTTTTAGGGCAACATCTTTGGCAGTGAGGTATTTATTAGTGTCAACGCCTGTAAAGAATGCTTTTACATACTCATCAGCAGGGCGCTGCAATATATCATCAGAGGTACCTACCTGAACCACACGGCCACCTTCCATAATGCAAATGCGGTTGCCAATGCGAAGCGCTTCATCTAAATCATGCGACACAAATACAATCGTGCGTTTTTGTTCTTGTTGTAATTTGATAAGCACATCTTGCATTTCAGTGCGACGTAGTGGGTCTAGTGCAGAGAAGGCTTCATCCATAAGCATCAATGATGGGTTCACCGTAAGCGCACGTGCTAGACCAACGCGCTGCTGCATACCGCCGGACAATTGTGCGGGTAAGTGCTTTGCAAAGGTATGCAAACCCACTTGTTCCAGTACTTCCATTGCGCGGCGCTCACGTTCAGCAACATTAATCCCAGCAATTTCTAATCCGAATGCTGCATTTTCAACTACGGTGCGGTGTGGTAATAAGGCAAAAGATTGAAACACCATGCTCATGTCTTTTCGTCGCAAGTTGAGCAGCTTTTCTTTGCTCATCGCAGCAACATCTTCACCATCAACGATGATATTGCCCGCTGTAGGTTCAATAAGACGGTTCAATAGACGAATCAAGGTAGATTTTCCAGAGCCTGAAAGCCCCATGATGACAAAAATTTCACCTTTGTTGATTTGAAAAGAAGCATCTTGCACGCCGACTACTTGTCCAGTTTGCTTTAGAATCTCGTCTTTATGTAAGCCATTTTTTAGCATCTGTAGTGCTATTTCTGGCTTATTACCAAATACTTTGTGCAGATTACGCACAATAACTTTGGCTTCTGTATCTGCTACTGGCGGTGCTGATTGTGTTGCATTCATCATACTTATCCCCTTTACTTCATGCGTTTGCTAGATACTTGTCCTTTAACTACATATAAAAGTGAAGCTACTCTCTGATGCCTTAACTACTTTTCAATGACCAAATTTTCTAATGGCTTGGAACAGCAAGGTAAAAACATCCCTTGGTCAATCTCACGTTGACGTATGCCGCCGCTATGCTTCATGTCTATTTTTCCGGAAATTAACTTGCTTTTACAGGTGCCGCACAGGCCTTTGCTACATGACGATGCTAAACGCAGACCTGCAGCGCGGGCAGCATCCAGTACGAACTGGTCTGGTGCGCATTGTATGGTCGTGCCGCTCTTAGTAAGCTCGATTGAGAAGTTTGTATTTGTTTTAGCATGGCTTTCAGTAGCGGCTGCCGCTTCGTCAGCGATCACTTCAGATTTGATTTCAGCAGGCAACTCATCAAATGTGAAGCTTTCTTCGTGATAATGGCGCATATCAAAGCCAATGGCGCTGATGAGCATATTACGCACTGCCGCCATGTAAGGTGCTGGGCCACAGGTAAAGATTTCACGCGTTAAAAAGTCAGGTGCGATAAGTTTGAGAGAATCTATCGTTAAAAATCCCTCGGTGATAAATTCCGGTTGCATGCGCCAATTAGGCTTCTTATCCACTTTTTGACAAATAAAAGCGGGGCGAAAATGTGGTTGATTAAACGCCATTAAATCTAGTTC
>JANOHT010000275.1:0-6866 GCA_031406605.1 Methylotenera sp.
CAACCACTATTGTTGCCAAATACTGCTTTAGTCGGCATTCAAAGCGGCGGCGTTTGGTTAATGAATAGGCTGCTGATATCACTAAAAAGTACGATTACAGCCAATGCCATTGAGCATGGCACGCTTGACGTATCATTTTATAGAGATGATTACGCTCAGCGCGGTTTAAAAGCTGAGAACCGCCCAAGCCAAATTCCATTTGATGTAAAAAATAAACATATCATCTTAATTGATGATGTTTTTTATACTGGACGCACCACACGTGCCGCGATGAACGAACTGTTCGATTACGGTCGCCCAGCCAGTATTACACTGGTAGCACTGGTTAATCGAGGTGGTCGTGAGTTGCCAATTGCACCACAAATCACTGCAGCCGACATTCCATTAAGCACAAAGCAAAATCTGCAATTGGTACAAGATACTAACGGCTTGCTAAGCTTAGAACTTCAACTCAGCACTCCAACTAACCAATCTATGCAAGCCCAACTTACGCATGAATAATCCTCAACTAGATACCGACGGCCGCCTACGACACCTGCTCTCCATTGAGGGCTTACCAAAAAAAATCTTAAATCAAATTTTAGATACCGCAGAGTCTTTTGTTGGTGTTGCAGAACGTGAAGTTAAAAAAGTACCGTTATTACGCGGAAAAACCGTATGTAACTTGTTTTTTGAGAATAGCACCCGTACCCGTACCACTTTTGAAATCGCTGCTAAGCGCCTTTCTGCGGATGTGATCAGCTTAAACGTCAACACCTCGTCGCAATCTAAAGGTGAAACGATTTTAGATACGGTAGACAACTTAATTGCCATGCATGCGGACATGTTTGTCGTGCGCCATTCTCAATCTGGTGCTGCGCATTTCATTGCCAAACATGTACCTAACCATATTCATATCATTAATGCTGGTGATGGTCGCCACTCTCACCCCACGCAAGGTTTGCTGGATGTATTTACCGTGCGTAAATATAAACCTGACTTACATAACTTAAGAGTAGCCATTGTGGGTGATGTACTGCATTCACGGGTTGCGCGCAGCGAGATTCACGCACTCACCACATTAGGCGTGCCTGAAGTACGTGTGATTGCACCTAAAACGCTACTCCCTGCGGAAGTTGAAAAACTGGGCGTGCATGTGTTTCATGACATGAAAGAAGGCTTAAAAGATGTGGATGTCATCATGATGCTACGCTTACAGAACGAACGTATGAATGGTGCAATGCTGCCTAGTGCCCAAGAATATTTCAAAACTTATGGCCTCACTCAAGAGAAGTTAAGCTTAGCCAAGCCAGATGCGATTGTGCTGCATCCAGGCCCAATGAACCGCGGCGTAGAAATTGATTCCAGTGTAGCTGATGGCTCACAATCAGTCATTTTACCGCAGGTCACTTACGGGATTGCGGTGCGCATGGCAGTAATGGCAATGCTTTCAGGAGGCCAAGTATGAAAATACACATCAAGAATGGTCGCGTGATTGACCCAAAAAATAATATCGATAACAAACTTGATGTCTACATTGCTGCCGGTAAAATTCTTGCCTTAGGTAACGTGCCAGATGGATTTGTAGCGAATCAAATCATAGATGCAACTGATTTAATCATCTGCCCGGGCTTAGTAGATCTATCGGCTAGATTACGTGAGCCAGGGGATGAATATAAGGCTACGCTCATAAGCGAATTACAAGCTGCAGTGGCTGGCGGAGTGACTAGCCTAGCATGCCCGCCTGACACTGACCCAGTGTTAGACGAGCCCGGTTTGGTCGAGATGTTGAAACATCGCGCTAAACAGCTGAACCTTGCGCATGTGTACCCCTTAGGCGCACTTACCCGCCAACTACAAGGCAAAGTACTTTCAGAAATGGGTGAATTGCGTGAAGCTGGCTGCGTAGGTTTTTCACAAGCCAATATCGCGATTACCGATACCCAAGTGCTATGGCGCGCCATGCAATATGCCGCCACCTTTGGCTTCACCTTATTTTTACATGCAGAAGAACCATTTTTAGCCAAAGATGGTGTAGCACACGATGGTGAAGTCGCCAGCAGGCTCGGCCTAAAAGGCATACCAAGTGCAGCAGAAGCGCTTGCATTAGCGACTATATTACGGATTGCCAAAGAGACTGGCGCACGGATTCATATTAGCCGCTTATCCACTGCTGAAGGCGTAGGCATGATACGCGAGGCTAAAAAGGCAGGTGTTCATATCAGCTGCGATGTGAGCGCGAACCAGTTACACCTTACCGAACACGACATTGCTTACTTTGATGCGAATTGCCACCTTAAACCGCCATTGCGCACACAACGAGATAAAGATGCACTGACCGCCGGTTTAAAAGACGGCACGATTGACGCAATTTGTTCTGACCATACGCCGGTGGATGATGACGCGAAATTAGCACCATTTGCAGAGGCAGAAATAGGCGCAACAGGCTTAGAGCTATTATTGACGCTCACCTTAAAATGGGCGCAACAAGAAAAAGTTAACTTACTTCATGCACTTTCGCTGGTAAGCCAATCCTCTGCAAACATTTTAGGGATTCCTGCTGGTGATTTGAGCGTGAATAGTATTGCCGATATTTGTATATTTAATGCCGATGAATACTGGAAAGTTTGCCCAAGCGCATTAAAAAGCCAAGGTAAAAATAGCCCATTTAACGGCTTAGAGCTAGCCGGAAAAGTTAAAACTACGATTGTGCACGGACAAGTGGTTTATCAATCCTAAATGTACTTAAGCTTTCGTTTAAAGCAGAATTTTAATGACCTCACCTATTTTTTATAACCTCCCCTAGAGAAGTATCTAATTAACACCACTCATTCAGAGCCTTGACACTAAAATATTAACGTAGCAAAGTAACCAGCATTCGGTAATTCGTATCTACTTATTTATGTCTAATCAATGATATAGGAGGTTTATTATGTTTTCATGCTGTTTTTGGTGGTTTTTATTGGGCGCTTTAGTTGGCTGGATACTTAACTGGTTACTATGTCGTTGTCTGAACTGCCGCAGCATGAAGTGCTGTGAGAAACCTGCTGACACAACCGCTAGCACAACCGGTAGTCAAGCCGCTAATAACGGCACTGCTACCACCTCAAATACGGTAATGCCCGCCGCCTTAACATCCGCGGCCCCAGAATCCGCAGCAAAACCAGCAGCAACTTCAACACAACCTACGGTAGCGCCCAAACCTACCGGCCTTGCCTCAACACCTAAAGTTTATGTGTTAAATTCTGCTGCTGCAAAAGCTGCCGGCTTTAAACTCAAAGGCCCAAATGATTTAACTGTGGTAGAAGGTATTGGTCCAAAAATTAGCGAGCTATTCAATAATGCAGGTATCACTACATTTTCCCAACTGGCTAAACAAAGCGTGCCGCAAATGCAAAAAATATTAGATGAAGCTGGCGCAAGATACAAGCTTGCCAAACCGACCACGTGGGCGCAACAAGCGGCTTTAGCAGCTGAAAACAAATGGTCTGAGCTGAAAGCACTTCAAGATAAGTTGAGTGGTGGCGTTTAAGTTAACGTTTTCACAAAATCTTGTGCTTAAAGGAGCTTTACACTCATGACTTCTTCAACTGACAATTCACAAAAAAATAATAGTAAATGTAAACACACGCTTTGGACATGGCTGGTAGCTATAGTGCTCGCCATTTACCTGTTCTGGCAGTGGCAACACGGCCACGGCCCGGCGTATACAAATAACTGCTGTTCAGGTACCACCGTTGCTTCGTTTAATTTTACCGCATCATCAGTCCATGGATATAACGCAACGGGCGACGCTAGAAACGTAAAATGGCTAGAGAAATCTGCAGAATTAAGCGCATGGCTGCAAGGCGGTACTGACTGGAAACTTGCTGGCGATGCCAATAATGTAACGCTGACGGGCACTGTGGATAGCGAAGAGATTAAATCGGCAAAAGGTGCTGAAGTACAAGCATTGTTTGGTTCAGACGTAAAGATTGATAATCAGTTATCAGTGAAAATGGCTAATGCCATGCCTGCTGAAGTGGCTGTTACTCCAGTTGCACCAGCCATTGCGAAACTTTACTTTGAAACTGGAAAAGCAAACCTACCTGCTGATGTCAGTGAAACATTACTGCCTATTATTGAGTGGCTCAAAGCAAACGAATCAGCCAAAGCAGTGATTTCCGGTTACCACGATGCCACCGGTAACTTAAAATCCAATCAAGCCTTGTCTAAAAACCGTGCAAAAGCAGTGACTGAAGCATTAATAAATGCAAATATTGATGTTAATAGAATCGAGCTACGCAAACCGGTTAGCACAGAAGGTGCTGGTGATGCAGCAGAAGCTAGGCGGGTAGACGTTTCAGTAGAGTAATCATTAACCCAAAAGTTAATTAAAAATCACTTAATATAAAGCCACTTAATATAAAATCACTTAGCAATAAAAAAGCCGATGTAAGAATTCATCGGCTTTTTATGTCTGTTTTTAAGGTTAAGTAATTGCCACTGCAAACGCTATTAACTACTTAATTGATAGATTTATGCTTATACAATTCCTAAACTATCCAAGCCTGCGGACAAATCTTTACCATGCGCGCCTTTACCTTCTAACTTGATTTTCAGACGTATATCATTGACAGAGTCTGCATTGCGCAAAGCATCTTCATAAGTAATCACGTCCGCTTCATGTAAATCAAACAGAGCCTGATCGAAGGTTTGCATACCTAACTCACGAGATTTGGCAATAATCTCTTTAATCTCATGCACATCGCCTTTAAAAATCAAATCTGAAATCAGCGGTGAGTTGATCATGACTTCCATTGCCGCGGCACGACCTTTACCCTCTTTTTTCGGGATAAGCCGCTGCGAAATAAAGGCTCGCGTATTTAACGATAAATCCATGAGCAGCTGATGACGACGCTCTTCTGGGAAAAAGTTAATAATACGGTCTAGTGCCTGGTTAGTACTATTAGCATGCAAAGTCGCCATACATAAGTGACCCGTTTCAGCGAAGGCAATCGCATAATCCATGGTTTCGCGATCACGAATTTCACCAATCAAGATTACGTCAGGTGCTTGGCGTAAGGTGTTTTTCAGCGCGATATGCCAGCTATCAGTATCAACACCGACTTCGCGTTGTGTGATGATGCAGTTTTTATGCTCATGTACAAACTCGACTGGGTCTTCAATGGTAATAATATGACCGTAACTATTTTGATTACGGTAACCCACCATCGCTGCTAAAGATGTCGATTTACCCGAACCTGTACCGCCGACAAAAATCACCAAACCCCGCTTGGTCATGGCAATGTCTTTTAAAACATCAGGTAAACCCAGTTCTTCAAACTCTGGAATTTTAGTGGTGATGGTTCTAAATACCAGCCCCACTGAGCCACGCTGCACGAACGCGTTTACCCTAAAGCGTGCAACCCCTGGAATGCCAATCGCAAAGTTACATTCGTTAGTGGCATCAAATTCAGAGGTTTGTTTATCATTCATAATAGCGCGCGAAATTTCACGTGCTTGCTGTCCAGATAGGACTTGACTACTCACTGGTGTTAATTTTCCATCAATTTTCATTGCAGGCGGAAAGCCCGCGGTGATAAATAAATCTGACGCTTTTTTAGCCAGCATCAGCCGTAATAAATCAAATACAAACTTTTCTGCCTGACCTTTTTCCATAATTCACCCTTAATGCTTTTTTAATTTTTAGCGGCTTTTAATCACTTTTACATCCAAACTCAAGACTCAATCACTAGCCCATGATTGAGTCTTTATTCGCCGCTTTAGTACGCGCTTCATTCGCTGAAATAACATTACGTTTCACTAAATCTTGTAAATTTTGATCTAACGTCTGCATACCAATATTTGAACCTGTTTGAATCGCTGAATACATTTGTGGAATTTTATTTTCACGAATCAAGTTACGAATCGCTGGCGTACCTATCATAATTTCATGGGCAGCAACGCGACCTTGCTCATCTTTGGTTTTGCAAAGCGTTTGTGAGATAACCGCGCGTAAAGATTCAGACAGCATTGAACGTACCATTTCTTTTTCCGCTGCTGGAAACACATCAATAATCCTATCCACTGTTTTAGCTGCTGAGCTGGTATGCAATGTACCGAATACCAAGTGGCCAGTTTCAGCGGCACTTAAAGCAAGGCGTATCGTCTCCAAATCGCGCATTTCACCCACTAGAATCACATCAGGATCCTCACGTAATGCTGAACGTAAAGCATTATTAAATGACAAAGTATGCGGGCCAACTTCACGCTGGTTAATCAAACATTTTTTTGAAGTGTGAACGAATTCAATAGGGTCTTCAACCGTCAGGATATGGCCAAATTCTTTATCGTTGATGTAATCGATAATCGCAGCAAGTGTAGTAGATTTACCTGAACCTGTTGGTCCTGTGACCAAGCAAATACCGCGTGGGGTATTGGCAATGTCTTTAAAAATGGCTGGGCAGTTTAATTGCTCAAGTGAAAGAATTTTAGATGGAATGGTACGAAATACCGCACCAGAACCTCGGTTATGATTAAACGCATTGACCCGAAAACGTGCCAGATTCGGAATTTCAAATGAAAAGTCGCACTCAAGTGACTCTTCATACACTTTGCGCTGACCATCGTTCATGATGTCGTATACCATGTCGTGCACTTGGCTATGGTCCATGGCGGGCACATTGATTTTACGAATGTCGCCATGTACACGAATCATCGGCGGCAAACCAGCAGAAAGATGCAAGTCAGAGGCTTTATTTTTAACTGAGAATGCGAGTAAATCTGAAATGTCCACAACTGGCTCCTGTTATAATTTTTAATCAGCTATCTATTACTGTACGTTAATTTAACCTAGATGAATTATGACCACAATTAGCAATCGCTTGCAAGATATTCTAGCAACT
>JANOHT010000063.1:0-5428 GCA_031406605.1 Methylotenera sp.
AGTCAAAACAAATTTTTTACAAAATAAAGAGTGCTTAAACTACCAGCACTCTCAATTTTACAATTAGGAACGACTTAGTCACACTTTTTGCTGGTTTATGGTGGGTGCTAACGGGGTCGAACCGCTGACATTCGCCTTGTAAGGGCGACGCTCTACCAACTGAGCTAAGCACCCTGCTTAACCAACAAAAACGCTAGTTTACAGCATCTTTGAGCGCTTTACCAGCCCTAAATTTAGGAGAATTTGCAGCTTTAATACTAATTGTTGCACCAGTACGTGGATTGCGACCATTACGAGCCTCGCGTTTACCAACATAGAACGTACCAAAGCCGATTAAAGTTACTAAATCGCCGTTTTTCATTGCTTTTGTAATTGAAGCGGTTGTTGCATCTAAAGCACGACCAGCAGCAGCTTTTGAAATACCAGCTGCATTTGCAATATCGTCAATCAGTTCTGATTTATTCACGTGTAATCCCCTCTTAAGGTTTGTTAAATAAAGACTTGGTGTTTATTTGGACATTCACTGCCCGTACAGCTTTATATCAAGCCAACAAAGGCTGTGTCAAGCTTTTATCGGCTTGTTATTTCACTTATTTATTTAGTGCTTAGTCCCGGCAGCGACAGAAGTCGTACTTTCTGTAGATTTATCAGTAGCTTGAACTTCTTTTGCAGGAACTTCATTAACTTCTGATATTTCTGGCAAAGGTACAGGCTGCGAAGCCAGTGCTAGTGATAATACCTCATCTATCCATTGCACAGGATGAATATCAAGATGATTTTTGATGTTTTCAGGTATATCAGCCAGATCTTTCACGTTTTGCTGAGGAATCAATACCGTTTTAATACCGCCGCGATGCGCTGCAAGCAACTTTTCTTTTAGTCCTCCAATTGGTAATACTTCACCACGCAACGTGATTTCACCTGTCATAGCGACATCTGCACGCGCTGGAATGCCCGTTAATATCGAAACTAATGCTGTAGTAATGGCAATACCTGCACTCGGCCCATCTTTAGGTGTAGCACCTTCTGGAAAGTGAATATGGATATCATTCTTTTCATAGAAGTCATCATTAATGCCTAAGCGCTTGGCACGACTCCGCACTACGCTCATTGCAGCCTGTGTTGACTCCTTCATCACATCACCTAGTTTACCTGTAGTCGTCGTTTTACCTTTACCAGGCAACAATACTGCTTCGATAGTCAATAACTCACCACCCACAGACGTCCATGCCAGCCCTGTGACTTGACCAATTTGGTTTTCCTTAGCTGCAACGCCATAATCATAACGCTGGACGCCTAGATAGGTTTCTAGCGTTTTTGGTGTAATGCTGATTTTTTTAGCTGCTTTAGCGCCCTCTTTAGCTTTGGTAGTAAGTAGCTCTTTAACTACTTTGCGGCAAACCTTTGCAATCTCTTGCTCTAATTTTCGTACGCCAGCTTCACGTGTATAAAAACGCACAATATCACGCACAGCAACCTCAGAAACATTCACCTCATGTTCTTTTAAGCCATGTGTCTTCAACTGCTTAGGCAATAAATAACGCATTGCGATATTTACTTTTTCATCTTCGGTATAACCCGAAAGATGGATGATCTCCATACGGTCTAGTAAAGGCGCAGGGATATTCATTGAGTTCGCCGTAGCGACAAACATCACGTCTGATAAATCATATTCAACTTCAATATAGTGATCTGCAAACGTATGGTTTTGCTCAGGATCCAAAACCTCCAATAATGCTGAAGATGGATCGCCTCGCATATCCTGGCCTAGCTTATCAACTTCATCAAGCAGGAAAAGCGGGTTTTTAACACCGACTTTTGTCATACTTTGCATGATTTTGCCTGGCATTGAGCCTATATAAGTACGTCTGTGGCCACGGATTTCAGACTCATCACGCACGCCACCTAATGCCATACGCACAAATTTACGATTAACCGCTTTAGCGATACTTTGTCCAAGCGAAGTTTTACCAACACCTGGCGGCCCAACTAAGCACAAAATAGGTGCTTTAATTTTATCTACCCGCTGCTGAACCGCTAAATATTCAACGATACGTTCTTTTACTTTTTCAAGACCATAATGATCACCATCTAAAACCGCTTCCGCAGCCAATAAATCTTTACTGATTTTGGTTTTCTTTTTCCAAGGCAAGTTAATGAGCGTATCAATATAGTTACGCACCACTGAAGCCTCAGCCGACATAGGCGACATCAGCTTTAATTTCTTAAGTTCGCTGGCGACTTTTGCAAGCGCTTCTTTTGGCATACGAGCAGCATCAATGCGCTTTTCGAGCTCTTCCATTTCCGCATTTTCATCTTGCTCACCAAGCTCTTTTTGAATCGCTTTTACTTGCTCATTTAAGTAATATTCACGTTGAGTTTTTTCCATTTGGCGTTTTACACGGCCACGGATACGCTTTTCAACTTGCAGAATATCAATTTCACCTTCCATCAAGCGCAATAAATGCTCTAAACGTTCAGCAACACTGAACATTTCCAAGATTTTTTGTTTTTCGTCTAATTTAAGCGTTAAGTGTGCTGCAATAGTGTCTGCCAAGCGACCTGCTTCATCAATCGTAGCCAATGAAGTGAGTATTTCAGGTGGGATTTTTTTGTTAAGCTTAACGTATTGATCAAACTGAGCAAATACTGTGCGCATTAAAGCTTGTATTTCAATGTCGCTCTCAGCTTCTGGAATCAAGTCAGCACGTGCAGCAAAGCACTCTTCAGTTTCAATAAAACCACTGACCTTGGCGCGCTGTACGCCTTCTACCAAGACTTTCACAGTGCCATCAGGTAATTTGAGCATTTGCAAGACAGTGGCTACCGTCCCTACTTCATATAGATCCTCAGCATCCGGCTCATCTTTATTGGCTGATTTTTGTGCTACCAATAAAATCTGCTTGTCACCTTCTGAGGCAAGCTCAAGCGCTTTTACTGATTTAGCACGACCAACAAATAATGGAATCACCAAATGTGGGTAAACAACTACATCGCGCAAAGGCAATACTGGCAATAAGCCGCTATCTGGCGTGTATAAAGGTAATGATTTTGTCATGAGGACTTCCAAAAGTTAAGCCAATTTTTAAATTAGGCCAGTGAGTTAAGCCAAAAACGCCTACATATAATTTATGGGGCTGAACTCATACAGTTCAAGCTTTAATTTAACAGATTTAACGCTTAAATTAAGATTTATGCACTAAATTAAAGGCTAAAAGTTTAAAAATTAACTATATTAATAATAATTATCTATCTTTAAGGTGAATAATTATTAACATATACAGTGTTAACATTTACGATGCTAAATATCTAAAAAGTAAAGCTGGCATACCCCGTGAAGAGCAAGCCAGCTTAATGTCAAAAATGCTGCCAACCTTAAACCATAAGGGTATTAGATAGTTTTATTCTAGCCAACAGCCTCTTCAGCAGGTTTATCCGCATAAATTAACAATGGCGGCGTGTCACCACGAATCACACCTTCGTCTACGACTACTTTACTTAAATTATCCAATGAAGGTAATTCATACATAATCTCAAGCAAAGAATGTTCCATAATCGAACGTAAACCACGTGCGCCAGTTTTACGCTCCAATGCTTTTTTAGCAATGAGTAACAAAGCTGACTCTCTAAACTCAAGATCTACACCTTCCATCTTGAATAATTTGATGTATTGTTTTGACAGCGCATTTTTCGGTTCAGTCAAAATAGTCATCAGCGCAGCTTCGTCTAAAGACTCTAGCGTTGCTACTACTGGCAGACGACCGATAAACTCTGGAATCAAGCCAAATTTAATTAAATCTTCAGGTTCTACGTCACGTAATACCGCACCGATTTCGCGAACATCGGCTTTGCTTTTTACTTCAGCACTAAAACCAATACCACCTTTTTCAGAGCGTAAACGAATCACCTTCTCTAAGCCATCAAACGCGCCACCACAAATGAATAGAATATTCGTGGTATCTAATTGTACAAATTCTTGATTAGGATGCTTACGGCCACCTTGTGGTGGAATTGAAGCCACGGTACCTTCAATCAGCTTGAGCAATGCTTGCTGCACGCCTTCACCAGATACATCGCGGGTAATAGAAGCATTTTCTGATTTACGCGAAATTTTATCCACTTCATCAATGTAAACAATACCACGCTTGGCTTTTTCAACATCGTAATCACATTTTTGCAATAATTTTTGCATGATGTTTTCAACGTCTTCGCCCACGTAACCAGCTTCAGTCAATGTAGTTGCATCGGCCATTACAAATGGCACATCCAATAATCGCGCCAAGGTTTGCGCTAGTAAAGTTTTACCTGAGCCAGTAGGCCCTATTAATAAAATATTACTTTTTGCAATTTCAACTTCATCTTTCTGACCACCGTCAGAAAGATTATTGTGGCCAAGACGCTTGTAGTGGTTATATACCGCAACGGCTAAAGTTTTTTTAGCTTGCGTTTGGCCAATCACGTATTGATCTAAGATTTTGCAGATTTCTTGCGGAGTAGGCAGGCTAGTATCGGTAGATTTTAAGCCATCGGTATTTTGCACTTCTTCTTTAATAATATCGTTGCACAAATCAACGCATTCATTGCAAATGAACACAGAAGGCCCTGCAATGAGCTTTTTAACTTCATGTTGGCTTTTGCCACAGAATGAACAATAAAGTAATTTATCGCCGTCGGCTTTAGTCGCCATTGATTATTTCCTATATATGATCTTAGCGTTGATACTAATGTTAATTACAACGCTAAAGTATTACAACTTAAACTTTAATCCTGAAAGCTACAAGCCAGAACTTATGCTGGTTCAGTACGACTACCTATGACCTTATCTATCATGCCATATTCAACTGATTGTTCAGCACTCATAAAATTATCGCGCTCAGTATCGCGATCAATTTCTTTGGCGGTTTTGCCTGTGTGGTGCGCCAAAATCGCATTTAACTTTCCACGCAAATATAAAATTTCTTTTGCATGAATCTCGATATCCGATGACTGGCCTTGAAACCCACCAGAAGGCTGGTGAATCATCACGCGTGAATTAGGCAAGCTAAAACGTTTACCTTTTGCACCAGCAGCCAGCAAAAACGCACCCATACTGGCCGCTTGGCCTATACACAGCGTACTCACGTCAGGCTTAATGAATTGCATGGTGTCATAAATCGACATACCCGCAGTCACAGAACCACCAGGTGAATTAATATACAAAGAGATATCTTTATCTGGGTTTTCAGCTTCTAAAAACAGCAACTGTGCAACGACCAAATTAGCAGTCATGTCATTGACTGGACCGACTAGAAATATGACGCGCTCTTTAAGTAAACGTGAATAAATATCATATGAACGCTCACCACGACCGCTTTGTTCCACGACCATTGGGATTAGCCCAAGGTTTTGTGGCTCTTGGTATTGAGCATTCATCGCATGAATCAAATTA
>JANOHT010000066.1:0-5725 GCA_031406605.1 Methylotenera sp.
TTTTCTTGTGCGAGCGTGGTTTCCATCTCTAGCCAAGCGAAACCAGCGCTTGTCCCCGCTTCACCTTCTAATGCATGTGGATCATTAATCGATTGACCCAGCATTTGAAAACCACCGCATATACCTAACAATTTTCCGCCATAGCGCAGATGCTTAGTGAGCGCTTGCTCCCAGCCATTAGCTCGCAGATGTTCTAGATCACCACGCACATTTTTACTGCCAGGCAGAATGATTAAGTCGGCGGGGGGAATCGGTTGGTTGATTTTAACGAATTGAAAATCCACTTGTGGATGTAGTCTTAGCGCATCGAAATCGGTATGGTTTGAAATATGCGGCAAAATAGGCACGATAACCCGTAATTTATTTTCTAAATTTTCATCTTTTGACGATGATGTATTCGGTACGGCATCTTCGGCTTCTATGTGCAAATCATGTAAATAAGGCAACACGCCAATCACTGGCTTGCCGGTTTCTGTTTCTAGCCAATCCAGTCCAGATTGCAACAAAGCAATATCACCGCGAAAACGGTTGATAACGAAGCCTGCCACACGCGCTCTTTCACTCTCAGAAAGCAAAGCAAGCGTACCAACAATATGCGCAAACACGCCGCCCCGATCAATATCGGCGATCAGCAGCACAGGGCAATCCACCGCTTCGGCAAAACCCATATTGGCAATGTCGCCTTCACGCAGATTGATTTCTGCGGGACTGCCCGCACCTTCCACAACAATGTATTCATATTGACTTGTAAGTCGTTGGTATGAATCCAGCACAGCGCGCATGGCGGTTGGTTTATAAGCATGGTAGCCCGTGGCCTCTAGGTTGCCGATTACCTTGCCATGAATAATCACCTGGCAGCCAGTGTCGGAGTTTGGTTTAAGCAATACAGGGTTCATATCGGTATGCGGGGCTAAACCACAAGCTTGCGCCTGCACCGCTTGTGCACGGCCAATCTCACCACCATCAACCGTTACTGCAGAATTCAATGCCATATTCTGCGGCTTGAATGGCGCAACTTTAATGCCCTTGCGATACAATACGCGGCACAGTCCTGCCACCAGCGTACTTTTGCCAGCATCCGAGGTAGTGCCTTGTATCATCAATGTTTTCATACCCTGATTATCTCATAATGCCGGTTATTGCTATTGTTGCAGTCATTCTGGATTTTATATTCGGTGAGCCGCGCCGTTACCATCCGTTGGTAGGTTTTGGTTGGATTGTTAATCAATTGGAAGCTTGGCTTAACCCTTCCAGCAAACAGAATTTATCATCGCAACGTTTGATAGGTGCATTTGCATTAGTTTTACTGCTTACTCCTTTCATTATTGTGGCGTACTTGCTATGCCATATAACGCTCACTAGCATTATTGCAAATACATTGCTGCTTTACTTTGCCATTGGTCACAAAAGCTTGCACGAGCATGCCCGAGCTGTCTCAAATGCACTTAACAATAATGATGAAACCTTAGCCAAAACGGCAGCTTCTTATATGGTGAGCCGCGATTCAGCTGCAATAGAACCTATCCCAGCCACGGTAGAGTCAGTTTTAGAGAATGGTAACGATGGCGTGTTTGGTGCGCTATTCTGGTTTTTTATTGCAGGTGGCACAGGTGCGTTGCTGTTTAGACTAGCGAACACGATGGATGCCATGTGGGGCTATAAAACGCCACGTTTTTTTTATTTTGGCTGGGCGGCCGCAAGATTAGATGATGTTTTAGATTACATTCCAGCGCGTCTTACTGCCTTAACTTATGCGATTCTTGGCAATACAAAACTAGCATTCAGCTGCTGGAAAACACAAGCCCCACTGTGGGATAGCCCAAACGCAGGGCCTGTGATGTCTGCTGGTGCTGGCGCACTAAATGTAAAGCTGGGCGGTGCAGCACGTTACTATGATGAATGGCATGAGCGCCCGGTGCTAGGTGCTGGCGTAGCGCCCGTTGTATATGATATTGAACGTGCGCTCCAATTGGTGAAGCATGGCGTATATCTCTGGCTAGGCATATTTGCAATCATTACGAGTATTTATCTTGCTTGAACATGGCGGCAACTTAGCGGCGGCGGCTAAACAATATGGCATCCCACTGGAGCATTGGCTGGATTTATCAACTGGCATCAATCCGAATAGCTATCCAATAAGTGAAATTCCAATTTCTAGTTGGCAAAAACTGCCAATAGACAATGATGGATTAATTGAGGCTGCATGCGCTTATTATGGTTGCCAATTTGCATTGCCTACGGCGGGATCGCAGGCAGCTTTAAAAATTTTGCCGCAATTGAGAGCAATATCAAAAATAGCCATGCCGCAATTGATGTATCAAGAACACGCCAAAGCTTGGCAGCGTTATGGGCATGAGGTCATAAAATTTGATACTTACCCAGATGAAATCATCATTAAAAATGCCGATGTTATTTTACTTTGCAACCCCAACAACCCGACTGCAATGCAATTCTCCAAAGCAGAATTACTCCGTTGGCATGCGCAATTATCGGAACGCAGTGGCTGGTTGGTTGTTGATGAGGCATTTATAGACGTAACGCCTGAGTGCAGTATTGCCCAACATGCACATTTAGATGGCCTATTTGTACTGCGCTCACTTGGTAAGTTTTTTGGTTTGGCGGGTGCGAGAGTTGGCTTCCTTCTCGGCGCTGAGCAGAAACTTATTAGGGCACAAAAAGAAATTGGCCCATGGACGCTTACCGGTCCTAGTCGTTTAATTGCAAAACAAGCATTAGTAGATAAAATTTGGCAAGAGAAAACGCGTATTTTGCTATCTGATAGTAGTCAAAGGTTGCTGGAATTACTTACCCAATATGGATTAGCACCTACGGCAGGTACTGCGTTATTTCAATACATCCCCACTTCGCAAGCAGTTAAATTGCAGCAGCATTTGGCAATGCAAGGTATTTGGGTACGCCGGTTTAACGAAGTGCCAGCCTTGAGAATTGGTTTACCGCCAGAGGATGACTGGGAAAGATTAGAAACTGCGCTAAAAAACTTCAGTCAATGATTCAAGAAATGTAATTTTGGTATTGCATCTTTAAACTCTAACTGCGTAATGCTCGCATAATCAATTGTTATTCTAAATAAGCCTTTTAAGGGCATTTGTAACACCTCCGCAATCAACGCTCGAATCAAACCGCCATGTGTAACCACCAAAATATTCTTACCGTGTGAGTGACTGCTCACATCTTCTATAAAGCTTTTAGCTCGAAGATGTAGTTGAGTAAAAGTTTCGCCATTGGGTGGCGCTAAATTTGCATAGTCATTCGCCCAACTATCAAATATTTCACGCGGAATTGCATCCCATGTGTTCATTTCCCAATCACCAAAATGGATCTCTTTTAATCTCGCATCAATTTGTATGTCTGCTGCCGAAAACCCCAAACTTTGATCTGCACATAACGCATGTGCCAGCTTATGACAACGCTGTAATGGACTTGCATAGATGGCATCAAATTCAAATTTTGCTAACTTTTTTTGTAAGGTTTGCCGCTCAATATCAAACTGAGACGACACATCCACATCGCTTTGTCCGTAACAAATATTGGAGGCAACATCTAAAGAGGTATGGCGAACTAAAGTGAGTTTCATAATGAGTGTTTATGCTTTTACAAAAAATGCCGCGCTTGCTAACAAACCTATGTAAAACGCAATCTCGGTGAGTTGCTGCATGGCGCCCAAGCAATCGCCAGTATAGCCGCCGATACGCGCTTTAATTTTTGCACTAAACCACAGCCAAACCAGTGCCACGGGTATAAGCGCAGCTAGATATTTCATCTCTAAAAACGCCATAGGCAGCAAACCAAAAAACGTGGCTATGATGAGTTCAGTAGTATTTAATTGTGTCGCAAGCGGTTTGGATTTACCTTCCGCTTTCACATAGCTTTGGGTAAACATTACCAGCACCGCACATAAGCGGCTAAGTGCATGGCCCGCCACAATGGATGCTGGAATCAATGCTACAGTTTGATAGCTAAGTGCCTGATATTTCGTCAGTAACACCATGACCAAGCCTATCGCACCATAACTGCCGATGCGAGAATCCACCATAATGGTCAGCACTTGCTCCTTACTCCAGCCGCCGCCTAAACCATCGATGCTATCGGCCAAGCCATCTTCATGAAATGCACCTGTTAGCAAAATGGTTGTCACCATGCTTAATAAAACAGCTATTTCTAAGGGCAATAAAATATTGCATAGCCAGAATACCAAAGCACCGACCAATCCTACCAAAATACCAACTAAGGGGAAAAATCGTGTTGATTTATTCAGATCCGCTTCATCAAAATTGTTAAGTTTGATTGGTATACGGGTAAAAAACATGATGGCAGTTAAAAAGTAGCGCCATTGTTGCTTGATGATGAAACTCATATTGTGTGGAAACACTGATTTACGCAACACTGATTTACGAAGTGGTTTTCGAAACATTTGCCGATTCAAAAGAAGCCATTGTATTTAAAAAGTTGACTGCCGCTAATACTAATGGATAAGCCAATGCTGCACCTGTACCTTCGCCTAAACGTAACCCTATGTTAAGCAATGGTTTAACATTCAAATAATCCAACATTTCTTGATGTCCATATTCACCAGAGCTATGAGTAAATACACAATAATGCAAAATTTCCGGTTGCAGTTTCGCTGCCACTAATAAAGCTGCGGTCGTAATAAAACCATCGATTAACAAAGTACATTTTTTTTCTGCAGCTTGTAGCATCGCGCCGACCATCATGGCAATTTCAAAGCCACCAAAAGTTGTCAGCACCTTCATTGCATCCGTCGCATCTAAATGATGCAAGTTAATAGCTTGTGCCAAAATATTTGTTTTATGCGCTAAGCCAGTGTCATCTAAACCAGTACCACGGCCTACACATTGCTCAATAGGTAAACTGCACAGCACACTCATCAAACAGCTCGCAGACGAAGTATTACCGATGCCCATCTCACCAAAGCCAAAAATATTACAGCTCTCAGCAATTTGCGCTTTTACAATTTCTGCCCCACGACTAAGCGCTTGTTTGCATTGCAGCGCTGTCATGGCTGGTTCTAGTAAAAAATTGCGCGTACTTGGTGCTATTTTCGCATCTATTAAATATGCATTTGGCGAAAAATCATAATTCACACCGCTATCTATCACCAATAAACACATATTATTTTGCTTGGTAAATACGTTAATAGCCGCACCGCCTTGCAGAAAATTTAATACCATTTGTGCAGTAACGGCTTGTGGATACGGGCTCACTCCAGCCTCCACAATGCCATGATCCCCCGCAAAAACTAACATCGTAGGTTGCGTTAGCTGTGGTGTCAGTGTTTGTTGAATCAGGGCTATTTTTACAGCAAGCTCTTCTAACATACCCAAAGCGCCTAACGGCTTGGTTTTATTGTTAATCTTATTCGTAAGCTCACTACGAATAAGCTGGCTAGGTTGTGTAATATTAAATTCCATATGCGTGATTTTACATGAGTGCGTTTAGCTTCACCTAAGTATCACAACCTAATAAACTGTTACTTGGAATATTTTTGCTCGCGCACTATTACTTTTTGAAAAACTTTAACGGTTTTCTTTGTAATTTTGTTTGGAAGTTTGCTATAATGCGCGGCTTGCAAACATTTACCGAAGTTTGCATGAGTAAAAATTGCAGCACGGCCGGGTAGCTCAGTCGGTAGAGCAGCGGATTGAAAATCCGCGTGTCGACAGTTCGATTCTGTCCCCGGCCACCA
>JANOHT010000025.1:0-13989 GCA_031406605.1 Methylotenera sp.
CCATTCGTTCAAGAGTGAGTGGATCCATGGCAATAGATTTAAGGGAGGGGAAGATTTGAAAGTGGCGATACAGCAGTATATTGAAGACTTTTATAACCCGGTGCGTTTGCACTCTGGCATCGGCTATCAATCACCGATGACTTTGGAAGCAGCAGGTTAATCGAGTGTCCACTTTTTACGGGCAAGATCAGCCTCTAATATAATAGTGGCCTGCTCTTTAGGCGCTAGCCAAGACAAATGACATACACAAAAAAGCCTATTCACTGCTGAATAGGCTTTTTTACTTTGGAATGCGAATTACTTGTTCATTACGTACATGGTAACTTCAAAGCCAAAACGCATTTCAGTAGCTGCTGGTGTGGTCCACATAATAATCTCCTAATGTTTGTTTCAGTTGAAAAGACACATGTCTTATTCGATGTGTGAATTATGCGCCAATCTTTCTCAGAGGCACTATCAGTGTTCATGAATGCGAAGTAAGGATTTACATGAAGTATGGCTATCTATATATAAGGTAAAGAAAAGATCAATAGTTGGCCTCTTCAAGTACAGTTACCGGCCCATAGTAGACATTCATAGTGTGCCTCAAACACTCACCAAACGCATTCTGTCAATTTTCTCAATAACCGCCTGATAGAGATCATGGTCGAAATTGGGGTTATTGCGGTCTGGATGGTGGGCACTACGGATCTTTTTCAATTGAGTCAAATCGTCTGGCAAGTCATGTACCTTGGTAACTCGATCACCGTTTTTGGCCATCACTCGCTGAAGTTCAGCCTCTGCGGCTTCGCGTGTGTCATATAGTATCTTGCTGCCGAGACGCCAACTATTCTGATTTTTGCGTGGAGATAGTTTTTCCTTACCATCAAACCAGAACCATTTGCCAGTATCGGGATCCTGTTCAAAATGAATGGTGGTGATGGCGTACGTGTAAACGGGCGGGTCGATTTCTTTGGCGAATAGTTTGATAATCTTAGCGACAGTCTCCACTGTTACCACGTAATACGCTCCTGGCTTATGTGGACTGAACGCGCTACTGTGGGTTGGTGCAGGCTTGCTACCATTACTTGCTGAATTCATTTCAGCCATGCGGGAAAGCGCTCTGCGTTGTGCGTTGGTCACTGGTATTGCTCCTTAAATTTGTAAATAAACACGCAAAGTAAGTAAATACGCCATCTTTTGATGTTTTCTGTTTGACCTTGATAAACTTGCGCTTTATTGTCGCACCACCCCCTTTTAATAGGGTTTCATAAGTGCCTCTACCAAGTAGAGGAAATACAGATGGCAAAAGCAGAAAAGAAAGTAATCGTCGGCAAACCAGAATTAGTTGAGTTGTTGGCTACTAATGGCCGGACCAAGAAAGAAGCTCAGGAAGCTCTAAATGATGTGTTGGCTGCAATTACTGATACATTAGCAAAAGGCAATGATTTGAACATCATAGGCTTCGGTAAATTCAAAGTAACGCATAAACCCGCTTACGATGGCCGTAATCCTGCAAATGGCGAAACATTGAAAATTGCTGCAAGTAACCGCGTTAGCTTTTCAGTAGGTGCATCACTTAAATCTGCAGTAAATAAATAGCTATTATACCGTTTAAAAAGCCCTCATAGCAGGGCTTGTATTCCATATGTTCAGAATTGCATATTGCACACACTTGCAATGCTCGTGGCGTGAAGAGGATAGGTCTGTAAGTTAAAAGCTCAAGTAATTTTATTAATTCCATTTTTTGTGATGCAAGAGCCAACAAAGCCGAAATTGATCTATCTTGCTGAAATAAACTACACGACCTCGTGTGAAGCATATGTACCTTGAAGCGATTTCTAAGAGTTTATTTAGCACACATTTAACAATGACCGCTTTGAGCCGGTTTTGTTAATAATTTATGGATCTATATAGCTTAAGTTACACTACGAGTAGTGTTTATTTTTGTTCTTTTCTTCCCTGCAATCTGAAAAAGCCGAAGAAATTTTGGACACTCAAAATGATTCGGGGCATTGCATGCTACTGCATGGCGCAACCCTTCTCGCATTGATGTCAGTTCCATGATTTTCTTATCTATCTCTTCTGCTTTCGCTAGCAATAGTGCACGATCAATCTCAGGCTTTGCCTGGCTAAACATGGCACCAATTTCATCTAGCGAAAAACCAGCGCTTCGCCCCATAGATATCAGAGCAAGCCGTTGCAAAATGTTAGGATTATATAATCGGCGCAAGCCTTTTCTCCCGGTTGACTGAATTAACCCTTTTTCTTCATAAAACCGTAAGGTTGAAGCTGGCAATTTAGATGCCTTTGATACTTCGGTAATATCCATATTATTCGCCAATTTATTAAAATGCTTGACTTCAAGTCGACTTGAGCTTTTATCCTACCTCTGAACTTAAGCAATTGCATTATTTATTTAAAACTCTAGGAGGTCATATGGAAGCAAATTTTTGGAAGCAAAAATGGGAGCGACGTGAAATAGCATTTCATGAAGGTGAAGCCAATTACTTTCTGACAAAGCATTTTAACAAATTAAATTTAGCCCAAAACAGTCGAGTATTCGTTCCTTTATGTGGCAAGACGCGTGATATTGCCTGGCTACTTAACCGTGGCTACCAAGTTGCAGGAGCGGAATTAAGTGAAATTGCCGTCAAAGAGTTGTTTCAAGAATTGGGGTTGGATCCAAGCATCAAACAACTAGGAAAACTTGTTCAGTATTGTGCTAAGAATATTGACATTTATGTAGGCGATATTTTTGATATTACAGCTGATGCTCTAGGGGCCATACATGGAATATACGACCGCGCAGCCTTGGTAGCTCTTCCTGACCCATTGCGAGAGCAATATACCTCGCATTTAATGAGCATCACCAATGCTGCTACACAGTTACTGGTCTGTTACGAATATGATCAACAATCGATCGATGGCCCACCATTTTCTATCAAAGAGGACGAGGTGAGAAAACACTATGGTGAAGCTTATGTTTTGCAGACTATCGAAACGAGAAATGTTCTTGGAGGCATGAAAGGCAAAGTTCCTTCATTTGAAGCTGCATGGATGCTATTAAAGAAATAGAAGCTCTTGAATTTTGAGGACCGTTAATAACCCATTGTTCAAAATCGCCTATTTTGAGCTGAGATACAGGACTAAATACGTCCAACTTTGGATGTTACACATTTACATCAAGCTAATCATACCGATGCCTTTTGGAACGAAGTTGATAAGGTTTATCTCCAAATCAACACTAGACTATCTCATCGAGAAAAATCCTTATTTTGACTTGTATCAATTGAATAAAAATATTGAAGGCAACCTGTTTTATCTGAAATGCTTGGATCTCTCAAAGATTTATGGGGCAAGTGCTGGATATCTTTTATTAGCAGTTGATACAAAATCACTGACAACATTTAGTCAGGTTTGGGATGGTGAGTATTTTGATGTACCCGTTACTTTTATAAAAAATTTATCAGAAATATTTGGTAAAAATAGGGTTAAAAACTGTTTTGAAACTGAAGATAACAAGATTTTCAGAAAATTAAAAAATAACAAATCACTTAATCAAATTAGTTGGTTTGATTCAGCACAGCATTCCTTCTCACCAGATCGTTTTGAAATTGCGCTTAGTGAAGTACTTAAGCTAATTCACACTAAGTTCTTAAAAAATTACACTTTTACCTCTGTTGAAAATCTTCATGTAGATTTAGAAGGGTTTTTATTAATTCACAGAACGACTGATGGTCCAGCCGGATATCCAACTTTTGGGCAATCCCCATATCATCTAACTAAAACTTGATCTAAAAGTAACTTTATCGACGAGCTATTTCCATTCTTCAGCTGTAAGGGGAAGTTCATTAAGCTCAGCTCGAGCATCACGCCAAGTCGGGTAATGTTCATCAAGAATAGCAACAAAAGAATCGCCATGAGTTGGCTCTATGAGATGTGCTAATTCATGAACAATAATATACTCAATTAAGTCTTTTGGTTTTTTCACGAGCTCTGTGTTCAATCGTATATTTCCAGCCTTATGATTACAGCTTCCCCATTTTGTTTTCATGCGTTGAATAAAATAGCCACTGACTTCAACATTAAGTTTTTCTTCCCATTTAGCAATCATAGGAGGTACAACTTTGTGGAGTAGCGATTTATGCCATGTATGAATCACAGCTGCACGTTTCTGGATATCGCTGCCTGGCCGAACAGTTAGTGTTATTCTGCGATGGTCTAAACTCACTCTAGGTTTAATATTTTCCTCAACTACAGACAACAGATAACGCCTGCCCCATAGATAATGACTTTCACGTTCAACAAACTGGCGCGGTGTTTCCCTAGCTTGCTCAAGTAATTTAGCTCGCTGTTCACGAATCCACCCAAGTTTAGTAATAGCAAAAGCTCTTGCAACTTCTAATCGAGTATTTGTAGGCGCTACCATAGTGACGTAGCCAGTTGGAGGATGCACTGACAGATGCACATTCTTAACCGCTTTTCGATTAACTTCTATCAAAATATCGCCAAGTTGGATGGTTTCAGTCATCAGTAACCCGGTTGATTTTTAATAATCTCGAAAATTGCAGATGTTGCTTCACGATCACGATCAAGAATCGGATATAAAACATTAAGCACTTGCGCCTCACGTGCTTGATCACCTTTCCATCCCGCAGGAGCATATTCGCGCACTGCCACATCTAATTTTATTGCCAACTCAGCTTTTTCTTCATCACTGTCAGGACATTGAAAACTATTGCTATTAATTGAGCCAAGGTTATTGAAGAGAACAACCGCCTCGTGCCTACCATGCAAAACAGCTGGCACCCCACCTTCTGGCTGTTTATTAGCCAACTGCCTCACTAGATCCTCCGCCTTTTGCAGGAACTGCTCATAGGCAGCTGCGTCTGTCCGACTTTGCTTGATAAGGTCATCTAACAACAAAGACATCTGCACGTAAAATCTAGGATCAGTTAGCTGATCTCGGATAATAGTTTTGCGAACGTTATTGATAATGCCTTCGGCAATTGCGTTCCTGGACAACATACCCTTAGCATTAAGTTTTTTGGCGATAGCATCATGGATGCCCGTCTTAATAATCAACTCGGTTAACGACATCTCACCGATTTCTCCTAATTCAGTTGCCGGGTCAGCCTGAATGTAGGTATTAATGAGGTGACGCATGTCTGCCTCAAAAGGTTTAATGTCAAACTCTTCACCAGAATGCTTCTTGATGGCTGAACGAATCTCTGCGTAAAAATCGACTTCCTTCTGCAGAGCCCCCACCTCAGGATCAGAGTAACCTGCCTCAGATAAGTTTTGTGCAAGGTCGGCATATGCTCGTGCAAATGTTGCCACCGACTTATAGAACGAAACACGTAGCGCTTCGGTTTCGTGCAAGGCATTGGCATTATCTGCATCCCCGCAAAAGTAGTGTAAGTACTGTTCTACCTCGCGAGGTAAGGACACGGGCTCGCACAAATAGCCGATCGCTTGACGGGCAATATCAAGTTGCTTCTTGCCTTCTTCTAACCAGTTATTAAGCCGCACATTGTTCTCACCACCATTCCCTTTATCAATATCAAGTTCGTCCGAACTATATACTGCAATCGCTTGCTGCACATCACCGAAGAGTCTCTTGAAATCGACAATATGGCCGTAGTCCTTGTCATCACCATCCAACCTGTTGGTCCGACAGATAGCCTGAAACAAGTTGTGGTCGCGTAGTTCATTGTCCAGGTAGATATATGTGCAGCTTGGCGCATCGAAGCCTGTTAGCAGTTTGCTTACCACAATCAACAGCTTCAGGTTTGCCGGCTCTTCAATAAAGCGTCGCTTAATCTCTGCCTCGTACTTTTCTGTTGTCGGGAAACCCTTCAGCACATGTTGTGTATAGGTGTCGAACTTATAGCGCTCATCACTGTTGGGTGGTTCTCGGGAGATAGCATTATGGTTTGGCTCAAAAGACGTGATGATTCCACAATAAGGGCCAAAGGTCGTGTTCTGGAATAACCGGAAGTAATGGCAAGCATCGTAAATTGAGGCGGCAACCAATATCGCCGTACCCCTGTTATTGTCTAGGCGCGGCTTGGTGTCGAAATCATGAATGATGCTAGCTATAATGCGCTGCTTGCGCTCCCCAGCACTCATCAACTCTTCCATCGTCGCCCAACGACTGCGCAAGATTGCTTTCTTAAAGTTATTGAGCGTTTTGGTCTTCTTCTCAAAGTACTCTTCAATGGCCTTTGGTGAAGTCAGCCGCTCTGGAACATCGCGTGCCTCGTACTTCAAATCGAGCACTACCTTATCAGCTACCGCCTGATGAAACTTGTAAGTGTGAATGTATGTGCCGAACACATCACGTGTCATCAGTTTATCTTTGCGCAGCAAAGGCGTGCCAGTAAAGCCGATGAATATTGCACCCTCCAGCCAACGCTTCATCTGCTTGTTCATATCTCCACCCTGGCTACGATGGCATTCGTCTACGAACACATAAAAACGACCATGCACCACTGGAGCTGGACCCTTAAGGTCTGCTACATCGAACTTGTGGATCAACGCGCACAATAAGCGGGGCGTTGTTGCTGCAAGTTTCTCTACAAATCCGGCACGCGAGGTAATACGTGGCGATGGGGAGTTCTCGCCAATCACGCCCGCATTTCTCATCACGCCCTCAATCTGCTTATCTAGCTCATCACGGTCGGTAATGACTAAGATGCGCGCCTCCGGATCGTGCTCCAGCAGCCATTTGGCAATCAGCACCATTAGGATGCTTTTACCGCTGCCTTGAGTATGCCAGATCACGCCACCTTCAAGTTTGGCAATGCGTTCCTGCGCCGCTTTTACTCCGGTGTATTGATGTGGGCGCGGCACCTTTTTCTGCCCAGCGTCGAAAATGATGAAATTACGGATCAGATCGAGCAACTGGGTCTTGTTACAGAGCTGTGCCAGCGGTCTATCGAGTAAAACCCCAGCTTCCTGTGTCTCGGCTTCCGGGGCTTCGTCCTTCCACTTCACAAAAAACTGTTCAGGCGTACCAGTGGTGCCATAGCGCAAGCCCTGCGAATCGCTGCCTGCTATTACCAATTGCACCGTACTGAAAAAACCCAGGTTAAAAATCTCTTCCTGGTTTGTAATCAGTTGGCGCACCCCGTCAGCCACCTCCACCGAACTACGTTTCAGCTCGATCACTGCAATAGCGATGCCATTGATGTAGAGCACAATGTCTGGCCGCCTTTCATAACCGCCTTTCAGGGTGACTTCCTCGGCCAGTGCAAAATCATTCTTCTCTGGATGCTCCCAATCGATCAGATCAACGTCTTCATGAGGCTGGCCTGCGGCAATTTGCACTTTCACGGGATAGCGCAGCAATTGGTAGGTGCGCATATTTGCCTGGTAAAGGGTAATACCGGTGACATCCGCCGCCATTTCCAGCTTGTGTAAGGCAGCGGCAATGTGCGCAGCGGAATAGTCGCGAGCAGCTAGATTGTCGCGCAACAGTTCTGTTTCAATGGGGCGGTTGGTTATTCCATTACTAGGGCGCTTACTCCAGTCGCCGAGATAACGGTAGCCGAGATTATCCGGCAGGGCCGAATCGGTGAACAGTGCGATCATGCGATTCTGAGTCTTGCGTTCGGAGCGGGTTTGTTCAAGCATGGGTCACCTCGGGAATAACAAGTCGGGTCTTGCCAGTCATCAGTTCCTGCATCATCGCCTGCTTGAGGGCTCGGGTCTTGTCGCGGCGGGCTTCAAGCGTCGATAGTTCGGCATCAATGTCGGAGAGAATAGCAGCGATGGCGGTTTGTTCGGGGGCTGGCGGTACAGGCATTGTCAACTTTGCAATGTTAGTCTTGCTGATACCGGATACCTTGGTGCCTACAGCATAGAACTTGAACTGCAGACGTATCGCTGCTGTCTGGAAGCAGTAACGCAGGTACTCATGCGTCAAGTCAGTTGTTATTGCCTTGGCGACAATTGTATGTAGCCCTGCAATGAACGGCAGGCCTTCCTTGTTTACTACAACAACGTGCTTACTCGTACCTTCATCATCCTCTGATGCGTCAACGAAAACTACATCGCCGTCCATAAGGAGTGAATTAGGCGAGACTCGTTTAAGCGAAATATTCAACTTCGGAATATCTTGATGGTCTGCTCTTGTGTCAATTGTGGTCTTTGAAGACCCATGAATGTCGCCGTAATGCAAATAGCATTGGCCTTCGGTCGAAAGCTGGTCTCGAGAGGCGGAGTAGCCACCGCTAAACTTGAATAAGTCTCCCAACCTCTTCATCTTCCAATCCCCACTGAAGCCGGGGAGGCGAGTTTGGCCTGTGAGGAGTTGCTGCATGGCGGCCTGTTTAAGATCACGCTTCTTGGCAATGAGCCGGTTCAGCCCACTCAGAAGCGCATCTACATCGCTCAACGCTGCCGCGATGGCACGTTGTTCTGTGATGGAGGGAATCTCCACACGGTATTTTTTGAGGTCACTAGTATTGAGGTTCCCCTTGCCGCCGCCAACTTGGAGCCTTGCTATCTCTCTCTTCCCTTTGAAAGAACTCAAATGCAGGCATAAGTAATGAGGATCTAGGCGAGAATGTTGTGGTGTTGTTATGAGGGTAGTAAACGTCTGACAGTTGTCGAACTTGGCAGGTAACACACAGGTATCTCCTAAATTTGAGCCAGTGTGGACTGTTAGGACATCTTGTGCTTTTGCTGCCTTACTGCTATTAGCCTTGGCGAACTGCTCGGTGATGTAGAGCATATCACGACCATCAAAATAGCCATCTTTAATGTTGAGATTTCGAATAATTGGAACGCCACTATTACGATAATGTTGTGTTACGGAGGTCGCAAGACCGACGGAGATGCGATCACATACCTCAAAGAGCAGAACAGCATCCCAGTCTGCTGGAATTATGCCGACCTCCGTCGGCTTGAATCCAGGTTTCACTTCCATGTCGCCCCCATGCGCTTGAGGTGCTCCTCGACACGAGCCTCGAGTGTTGCAACCTCTTCAGTAAGCTGCGGCAGAGTCATAGCGTAACGTTCAGCCAGTTCGCGAATGCGTTCGGTGAGGGTTTGTGAGACGTAGTCCAGCTCAGCCTGCACAACGGCTGACAGGCGCGCCATCCACTTGTCATCCACCACCAACTTCTTGATTTCGGCCTCGGTGAGTTTGAAATATTTTTCATAAGCCAGTTTATCGAGGGTGGCCTCCTGTTCCTTTACTGCCCGTTTGAGGACAATCACTTGCTCGGTGAGTACCAGCCAGCGCTTGAGTACGGCGATCTCATCCTTCGCTTCTTTGTCCCCTTTAATCTCCTTGAGACGGCCGTTTACCTCTGCTTTGGCGATCTTGTCCAGCGCACCGAGAGGGCTTTCTTCTCCGCCGTGTTCTTCTTCCAGTTCGACCAGACTGACGCTGGTAGCTTCCAGTTCGGCTTGCTTGGCCTCAAAGGCAGCCTGTTCTTTAACAAGGTACCGATCGACTATAAGCTGCTTTGGGATCAGGTCGCAGGCCCAGCCTTTATCCTTAACTTTGCCTTTCTTGTCGGTTTCCACGATTCGTGTGGGCTTGGCGGTCCAACCGTCTGCAGCAATCAGATAGGCATCATCCTGCATAGTCTCGGCCCAATAGTCCATCAAGTGCTGGTAGATATCGTAGGCATCAAGCAGTGGCGCTGCCTGAAAAGTGGTGAGCAACACCTCGGAGACGGTCTCTATAAGTTTCTTAGGGTGTTTATCCTGACCAAAGTAAGTGAGTAGCGGCGTGATGGCGATGCGCCATTTGGCGAACAAGGTCGTTGTCATCTGCTGATAGGTGATGAATTCCTGATGGTTGAAGATTGCGTTTTTAACTTCGGCAATGGGCAATTTCAAATGGGAATAACCTGGGCGGCCAGCGTGTTCAAACAGTACAGCGCGGATAGAGGGCAACACCTGCCAATAAGCCCCAAATGCATCCAGATCTTGCTCTGGGATGCCACCATTCAAATGGGCATCAATATCCTGCAAGTCTTCCAGGTCAGTACTGTCGATATAGCGCGGTAGATTGAGGTTGTAGTTGTTCCTAGGGTCGGCAATTTCATTAAACGGTACCATGCAGGCGTAGCGTGAATCTCTTTCATCTTGGCGGATAAAGGTATCTACGATACGGTGGATGTCCTGCTCCCGCAGGCGGTTCTTGTTGCCATCTTTGATGAATGATTTACTAGCATCGATCATGAAAACACCTTTACGAGCAGCGGCGTTTTCCTTGTCCAACACCAGAATGCAGGCTGGTATGCCGGTGCCATAGAACAGGTTGGCGGGCAGGCCAATTATACCTTTCAGGATTCCGGAGCGTATCAGTTGTTCGCGTATTGTGGCCTCAGCGTTGCCACGGAACAATACACCGTGAGGAAGTATGCAGGCAGCCTTGCCGTTACTCTTCATCGACCGGATAATGTGCAGCAGATAGGCGTAATCACCTTGCTTGGCTGGTGGCTCACCCCAGGCAAAGCGCTGATAGGGGTCGCTCGACGGCGTAAGCCCTGTACTCCAGCTCTTGTCAGAAAATGGCGGATTAGCAACCACATAATCATATGTGCGCAGCTGTTCGCCATCCTTGAACTTGGGTGAGGCTAGCGTGTTACCCGAAAGAATATTGGCTGTCGGGAAGTCGTGCAGAATCATGTTCATACGGGCGAGACCGGCCGTAGTCACGTCCTTTTCCTGCCCTTCGAGGGTGATGTGTTTACCTGCCTCGGCAGCTACTTTGAGAAGCAGTGATCCAGATCCGCAAGTCGGATCATACGCTGTGGTCGAGGCTTTAGTATTGGTGTAGGAAATACCAATTACCTTGGCGATGACGCGGCTGACTTCAGATGGAGTATAAAACTGACCCTTGGATTTGCCAGACTCGCTGGCAAAGTGCCGCATAAGGTATTCATAGGCGTCACCGAGAATGTCATCGTGCTCGGCGCGGTTCTGAGAGAAATCGAGTTCTGGCTTTTGGAAGATGCCGATCAGATTAGAGAGCTTCTCTACCATGTCTTTACCTTCGCCGAGCTTGTTGGGATCGTTAAAATCAGGGAAATCGCTACGAGCCAAGCGGGCATTTGCATTAATCAGCGGTTGAATGATCTGGGTATTGATTTTGTCACCGATGTCGCTCTTACCCTTAAGAGCGATCATGTCCTTAAAACTAGATCCTTTCGGTATCGTTACTGGTGGAGAAAAATCATCACTATCGGCGTATTTGTCACTGATGTATTTGATGAACAGCATGAACAGGACATAGTCTTTATACTGACTGGCATCCATGCCGCCGCGTAGCTCATTACAAGAGGCCCAAAGAGAAGAGTAAAGGTCAGATTTCTTGATGGCCATTATTAACTAAATACCTTAATTATTTTCTTATGTTTATTATTTTAGTTTAACCCAATAAGATCCATTAAAAAATAAACGGCCTAAATTGGCCGTTTATAAATATAAAATCTAGAAATTTTGGAAAAATCTAGAAATCAGTTGGAACCTACAACATTAAATATCCAAGTTATTCGCACCTAATGCATTACTTTCAATAAATGCGCGTCTTGGCTCCACATTATCGCCCATTAATGTAGTGAAAATCTCATCTGCGGCAATGGCATCATCAATTTGCACTTTGAGCAAGCGACGCACGGTTGGATCCATGGTGGTTTCCCATAGCTGTGATGGGTTCATCTCACCGAGACCTTTATAGCGCTGGATGTTAAGATTATGTTTAGCTTCTTCTAATAACCAATCTAGTGCTTGTTTGAAAGTTGTAATAGCACTTTCTTTTTCACCGCGTTTGATTAGCGCGCCCTCGCCCAATAAGCCTTCTAACATCACGGACATTTTACTAATTTGTCTATAATCACCGGAGCCTAAGAATTCAGCATTGATGACGCAGCATTGCAAGTTACCGTGTACAAACTTATTGATTTCTAGGCGGTACTCACTAGTTTCTTGGTCAAACCCTACAATCACCTCTGAGCCGATTGCGCCTAAAATTGGGCGTAATTTTTCAGCAGCGGCTTCAGTCGTTTCTTTTGTAGCTAAACTTAACTCGCCCAAATCTTGCATGGCACGCAGTACACTTTCATCGTAGTGTGATGAAATTCTGCGTATGACTGCTTCCGTTAGCACCATTTGTTTGGCGATTTCTGTCAGCGGCGCGCCAGTTATGGTGGCACCATCATTTTTGGTAATAAGTTCTGCGCCTTTAAGGGCAGATTGTAATAGGTATTGATCTAGTTCTTGCTGATCTTTTAAATAGCGTTCTTCTTTACCTTGTTTCACTTTATACAGTGGTGGTTGTGCAATATAAATATGACCACGCTCTACTAACTCCGTCATTTGGCGATAGAAAAATGTAAGCAGCAAAGTACGAATGTGTGCCCCATCTACGTCCGCGTCAGTCATGATGATGATACGGTGGTAGCGTAACTTTTCTGCATTAAAGTCGGCTTTGCCAATGCTGGTGCCTAGTGCCGTAATGAGCGTAGCAATTTCTTGAGAGCCTATTAGTTTATCAAAACGTGCTTTTTCTACATTTAAAATTTTACCTTTGAGTGGCAAAATTGCTTGGAATTTACGATCGCGCCCTTGTTTGGCTGAGCCGCCCGCAGAATCACCCTCAACTAAGTAAATTTCGCATTTTGCAGGGTCGCGTTCTTGGCAATCTGCCAACTTGCCTGGTAACCCCATGGTATCCATTACCCCTTTTCGACGGGTAATTTCTCGTGCTTTACGGGCTGCTTCACGTGCGCGGGCTGCGTCTACGATTTTTCCAACGATGATTTTAGCGTCTACTGGGTTTTCTTGTAAGAATTCGGCCAATTTTGCAGACACCACCTCCGAAACCACTGGTTGCACTTCACTGGAAACCAGCTTGTCTTTTGTTTGTGATGAAAACTTTGGATCAGATAACTTTACTGACAGGACAGCTGTCAGCCCCTCACGCATATCATCACCGGTAGTTTCAACTTTTTCTTTTTTGGACAGCCCTTCAGTTTCTATATATTGATTCAGAGTACGTGTCATTGCTGTACGCAGGGCTGTCAGGTGAGTTCCCCCATCACGCTGGGGTATGTTATTAGTAAAGCATTGCACTGTTTCCTGGTAAGAATCATTCCATTGCATTGCTATTTCAGCCGTAATTCCTTCTTTTTCTATACAGGTATAAAATATATTTGAGTGTAAAACTGCTTTGTTTCTATTCATGTATTCTACAAAACCTTTAACACCTCCTGTAAATGAAAAGTTCTCGGTTTTCCCGTCACGCTCATCGATCAAAGCGATTTTTACCCCATTATTCAAAAAGGATAGTTCGCGCAGACGTTTTGCGAGAATATCAAAATGAAACTCAACCAAGCCAAACGTTTCCTTGCTGGCAAGAAAATGAACTTCAGTCCCTTTCTTATCCGAATTCCCTATTTCTTTCAAAGGAGCAACAGGATCACCATGGCGGAACTCCATGTAGTTTACCTTACCGCCCCTGTAAATCGTAAGTTTTAACCATTCTGATAACGCATTGACTACGGATACTCCAACTCCGTGTAAACCTCCTGAAACCTTATAGGAATTACTATCGAATTTACCTCCTGCATGCAAGATAGTCATAATTACCTCAGCAGCTGACCGTTTTTCTTCAGCATGAATATCCGTAGGTATTCCACGCCCGTTATCCGTTTCTGTTATTGAGTTATCTATATGTATTATAACGTTTATTTCGTTACAATGACCAGCAAGAGCTTCGTCAATTGCGTTGTCAACAACTTCAAATACCATGTGATGGAGTCCGCTTCCGTCACTAGTATCTCCTATATACATACCAGGACGTTTACGAACAGCGTCTAGACCCTTAAGTACTTTAATGCTGTCAGATGTATATTCACTCATAATTTACTTTCAGTTTGTTTCACGTGAAACTATTTTTAATTTTGTATTAAATGCGCATTGGCATAACTACATATTTGAAATCTTCATTACCCGGTACAGTGATTAAAATACTGCTATTTG
>JANOHT010000057.1:0-2338 GCA_031406605.1 Methylotenera sp.
GCTGGCATTTTGCCCAGCATGACAGAACCCGAGGCGTTAGAAAGTGCCGCGATACAATCCCTTAACGGTAATTACAAATTAGAAAACTGGAAACGGCGACCATTTAGAAGTCCCCATCACACTGCGTCTGGCGTAGCGCTAGTGGGGGGTGGCGGCATTCCGCGACCAGGTGAAATTTCGCTGGCACATCATGGCGTATTGTTTTTAGACGAACTGCCAGAATTTGACCGTAAAGTATTAGAGGTTCTGCGTGAGCCATTAGAAAGTGGGCATATTACTATTAGTCGTGCGGCTAGACAGGCAGATTTTCCTGCTAAGTTTCAGCTACTCGCTGCCATGAACCCCTGTCCTTGTGGCTATTTAGGGCACTTTAATAATAAGTGCAGATGTACGCCTGATAATGTAACGCGCTATAAAGCCAAAATTTCTGGGCCATTATTAGATAGAATAGACTTACACATTGAAGTGCCTGCACTTAAGGAAGATGAGCTCACCTCAGCCGCCAATTCAGAAAGTAGTAATGCCATTCGTACTAGAGTTGAAAATGCGCGCGAATTGCAACTTAAACGCCAAGGTAAAGCAAATTTTGCGTTGGGTAGCTTAGAAATTGATGCATTTTGTCAGCCTGATAATGCAGGTATGACATTACTGAAAACGGCCATTTCACGTTTGAATTTATCTGCTCGTGCTTATCACCGTATTCTAAAAGTCGCCAGAACGATTGCCGATTTGGCCGGTGATTCCGCTATTAAACCCAACCAAATCGCCGAGGCGGTGCAATATCGACGTGGTGATACGCAGTAAACGTCTGTCAGCGTGATAAAATTAGCTAAATTTTAGACACGCATTTTTAATGACCAAATTACCTATTTCAGCCACTGAAACCCAACTGCGCACGCTATTGGCCAAACGTATCCTCATTTTAGATGGTGCGATGGGTACCATGATTCAGCGCTACAAGCTGACTGAGGCGGATTATCGTGGCGAGCGATTTGTGGACTTTAAGGCGCCAGCAGGTCAGCGCGAATTGTTTGTAAAAGGTAATAACGAGCTATTAAGTCTGACGCAACCGCAAGTGATTCAAGAAATACATGAGCAGTATTTGGCTGCTGGTGCAGATGTGATTGAAACTAACACTTTTGGCGCGACATCTGTCGCACAAGATGATTATCACATGGCGCATTTAGTGCATGAGATGAATGTGCAATCTGCCAAGCTGGCCAAAGCCGCATGTGTTAAGTACAGCACACCAGATAAACCGCGATTTGTTGCTGGCGCATTGGGCCCTACACCAAAAACCGCCAGCATTTCGCCCGATGTAAATGACCCAGCCGCACGCAATGTGAGTTTTGACCAGCTAGTGAATGCTTACTTAGAGCAAACACGCTCACTGGTAGAGGGCGGTGCTGATATTCTCATGGTAGAAACCATCTTTGATACACTCAATTGCAAAGCCGCTTTGTTTGCGATTGATAGTTTTTTTGAAGAGGTTGGCTACACCATGCCGCTGATGATTTCTGGCACGGTGACTGATGCTTCTGGCCGAATTTTATCAGGCCAAACCGTGACCGCATTTTGGCATTCCATTCGCCATGCAAATCCGCTGACGGTTGGCCTAAATTGTGCGTTAGGGGCGACTTTAATGCGCCCGTATGTGGAAGAACTTTCAAAAATCGCTGACACTTTCGTGTGCATTTACCCCAATGCTGGCTTGCCTAATCCGATGAGTGATACAGGGTTTGATGAAACGCCAGATGTCACTTCGAGTTTGTTAAAAGAATTCGCCAATAGCGGCTTTTTAAATATGGCGGGTGGCTGTTGCGGGACCACTCCTAGTCATATCAAGGCTATCGCTGATAGCCTTGATTCTCTCTTGCCCCGCGCACTCCCTATTTTTAAGCCTGTCACCAAGTTATCAGGCTTAGAGCCATTTATCATTGATGAAAATTCGCTGTATGTAAACGTAGGCGAGCGTACCAATGTGACTGGTTCAAAAGCGTTCGCGCGGCTGATTATCAATGAGCAGTACGATGAAGCGCTCAGCGTGGCACGGCAGCAGGTGGAAAACGGTGCGCAAGTCATCGACATTAATATGGATGAAGGCATGCTGGATGCTGTTAAAGCCATGACGCATTTCCTCAATTTAATCGCATCTGAACCAGATATTGCGCGCGTGCCGATTATGATTGACTCTAGCAAATGGAGCGTCATTGAAGCGGGTTTAAAATGCGTGCAAGGCAAAGCAATCGTCAACTCAATTTCGATGAAAGAAGGCGAGGCTGAGTTTTTACGCCAAGCCAAATTGTGCCGTCGCTATGGCGCAGCGGTGATTGTGATG
>JANOHT010000078.1:0-12259 GCA_031406605.1 Methylotenera sp.
CAACACAGCTAATAACGATTTAACTCGCATAGAATTAAATCGTAAAGTTATGACTGTCAGCGAACTGAATCGTTTAGTGAATCAGATACTCACACAAAGCTTCCCACTATTTTGGGTATCTGGTGAAGTATCCAACCTGACACGCGCGGCAAGCGGACATTGGTATTTTTCACTTAAAGATAAAACTGCGCAAGTTCGCTGTGTCATGTTTAAAGGCCGCAACAGCTATTTAGATTGGGTGCCTAAGGAAGGCGACAAGGTCGAAGCACACTGCAATGTCACGCTTTATGAAGCACGAGGCGACTTTCAGCTCACTGTAGAGTTTTTACAACGTGCTGGTTTAGGAGCTTTGTTTGAAGCGTTTGAAAAACTAAAACTTAAATTACAGGCTGAAGGCTTGTTTGATCATGCTTTTAAAAAGCAGATACCTGTACATCCTAAAAAAGTCGGTATTGTCACATCGTCTGACGCCGCCGCACTTAGAGATGTACTCACCACACTTAAACGCCGTATGCCTAGCATCCCGATTGTCATTTACCCCACGCCAGTACAAGGTAAAGGTGCTGCAACATTCATTGCTAACGCCATTAATCAAGCTAATTTACGTGCAGAATGCGATGTACTGATTATTTGCCGCGGCGGTGGCAGCATTGAGGATTTATGGCAGTTCAACGAAGAAATCGTTGCTCGTGCCATCGCTAATTGCACGATACCCACGATTAGCGGTGTAGGTCACGAAACCGACTTTACGATTTGTGACTTTGTTGCAGACATGCGCGCTGCCACGCCAACAGCTGCGGCCGAAGTAGCCACACCTTCTCGCGAGTCATTACTAAATGGGCTTAACCAGCTGAAGCAACAACTTGCTAGAAACACGCAATACTTATTGAATCAACGTGCACAAGCGCTGGATTATCTGGCACGCAGGTTGGTTTCACCTTTACAACAAATTGAGCAGCAGAAATCTCAACTTACGCAGATTTCATATCGCTTAAATAGTAGCTTGAATCAACAATTGCAAACTCAACAACATAACTTGCTGAGGTTAAGCCAAAACTTACAGCACCTTAACCCGCTTGCTGTACTTACACGCGGTTATGCATTAGTACAAACCGTGACAGGTGAAATCGTACGGTCCAGCAGTCAAATAAAATTAGCCGATATTGTGAAAATCCGTTTTGCTGAAGGTAAAACGGAGGCTGAAATTAAAAAACTAGATGAGTAAAACTTGCTGTCTCCATCATGATTGATGTTAGCTCTAGCTTAACTTGATCAGCCACACGAATAGACAACGCAAGGTTGGTTAATGTTGGATTAGCGTAACCGCCAGTTGCAAAAGTTGCACTTCCTGCAACAAACAGATTTCTAACGCCATGAACCCGGCAATTACGATCAACCACACCATGACGCGGGTCATCACTCATACGGGTTGTACCCATCATATGGTGCACTCCTGTGAGCTTCCTTACTGAGTCTATCGGCAGTTTTGGCGGCTCATAATTGCCAAGCCCTGTTTCTACCAACGCTTCACCCATAATTTTCTGTGCGCGTACTACACTTGCTAGATCTTCTGGCGACCACGTGTAGTGCACCTTGATTTTAGGACAGCCCAGTCCATCTTTTTCATCTGTAAGTGTTACACGGTTATGGGGATGAGGTGATTGCTCAATCAGCGCTAACAATTCCAAACGATTGTATTTTTTTTCGTTATTAGCCATTCTGGACCAACCGCCGCGACCTAAGCCCATCAACACTGGAACCTTATAGCGAATACTTTCATAAACAGCACGAAACAGCCGGTTTCTACCACGGTATATATTAACCAAGTGTAGGCCGAGCCCCTTTGGAAAGCGTCTGTAATTGAATGTAAAATGAAATTTAAGGGCAGCCACACTATTCATCGCGTCTAGGTCAGCTTGGCTCCATGGCATAGGAAAAAGCATGGCTGCAAAATTGCGTAAGCCTTCATCACGCATGACTTTTGGCGATAAGTTAATCCTGCCTAGTACTGATGCACCCTCTATCGACTGCATATCATAAAACCCCATCTTATTGATGAGTTTAGGATCATGAGGGACAAAGTTACCGCTCGGCACTAAATTGTGATCCATATAATAGCGTCCAACATTATCGTGCTGGTTACCTATTCCATTGGGATGACGCCGCGTGGAGTTTAACAAAAGCCGCGGGGTTTGCAGTGCATTAGCAGAAATCACGAATTGCTTGGCTTTAAAATATATTTCTTTGCCATCAAACGTACGTACTAAAGCTGTTTCAATCTTTTGCCCACACTCGCTTGAAATCAGTTCAACGACAGTTGCATGGGCATAAATATTAACGTTTTTTGAACTGACTATCTGCTCTGGAAAATCTTTGGTAAATTTTCGCGTCGGTCCAAACAGGAATGCGCTATTTACGGCCTTATCTTTTGGAAGCGGGAGTGTCATCATTTCATGCCTAGCCCAATACTCTGCCGAGTAATGATAAGGTCCAATCTCACAAACCTCTTGAACGCGAGCGTAATAAGGGTCTAAGTCACTTTTTTTGATTGGCCACCCACTGTGGGGCAGTCCATCACGCGCTTCAAAATCAATTTCATCTAACGGTGTGTAACGGTAACCATACTGATTATCTGTCATCTGGAGAATCCAGTTACAAGCGGTTCCCCCTATCCGACGCATGTGTGTATATTCTAGCGGTTCATAAAGCTCCCCACTTAAAGTGCCTTGGCTCAGACTACTTACTTCGTGGTCATACTTGTCCCCACCACTTTCCAGCAAATTCACGCTAATATTCGTATCGAGAAACTCTCTAGACAATGTCGTTCCCGCAGGGCCAGCGCCAATAACACAAACATCTGACTCAACTATCCGACCATGAGGTAGCTCACGTGCATCAAATTTCATATATCCTCGCATAGATTAAAAATTAAAGCTGCAAATCACTTTGCCTTAAACACAGTTCACCACCTCAATCTATACGTGTTGCTGACACACACTCAATTCATTAGCGGAAACTTGAAATGTCTTTCAAATACGTATAACCATATCTAAATTGTAACTAATTGTAACTTAAAATAAATCATTACAAAACAGGTGATTAAATATAAATTAAAAGAATTATTAACTTTTATGTTATGCCATCAGCAAACTCATTTATTTCTTTTTCTAATATTTTCCAATTCTTAAAAAAACGACAATTTATTGCTAGTTTATAACCCAAATGGGCTATATTAAATATTCAAAACTCGTGTAAGGATGGACCACTTGTTAATTACATTATGAGTAATTTACCAATGTAATCATATCACTATCAAACTTAATGGCTTTTTTAACGCTAAATCTAAAATAGTCACTAAATAACTATTTTGTATTACTCTGTCAGCAAAAGTATCGCTGTATATGATTGGTGCTGCTTTAGGAGATATATGTGAATCCTTATAGCTTGCTATTTCCACTAGTTATATTTTTCACGGCATATTTAAGTGCGCATGTGTTGGCGAAATTTCTCGGCACTCCCACAGAAATGGATCGTCAATCGACTTTAGATGGTTTACGAGGTATTTTGGCATTGGCTGTTTTTATCTGCCACACATCAGCTTGGCATTATTACCTCAATACTGGATCTTTCGTACTGCCAGATGTTGGTGTATTTAGGCAATTTGCTAAAAGCAGTGTCTATATGTTTTTTATGATTACTGGTTTTCTTTTTATGTCAAAGTTGATTAATGATCGTGAGAAAGGAGTTGATTGGACCAGGCTCTTTGTATCCCGCGTACTTAGAATCGCGCCACTGTATTTTACTGTGGTATTCATCATGGTTTTTTTAGTATTACTGGAGTCAGACTTCAAACTTCAAGTAACCTGGGCTGCTTTGTTGATTGATATTCTACGCTGGGTCACTTTTACAGTTTTTGGTGAGCCGATTCTAAACAATTATGACAAGACTCTGTTAATCACATCGTATGTTCAATGGACGTTAGTGTACGAGTGGCTTTTTTATATATCATTACCCTTAATAGCGCTGTTTTTAAAAATACGTGTGCCATTTATTTACATTGCAGCGAGTATTACACTTGTACTCTTGTTTATTTTGAATATGCATAACTTATTTTTCCCTGCTGCGTTCTTAGCGGGCATTTTAACTGCAATCATTTTTCGATTCGGTCAAATAAAACCTCTACTAACGCATCCTGTTTTTTCAATTATAGCCATCGCACTTGTGCTTTGGCAGGGATGGAATTATCCTGAAGTCAGTTATCAGCAACCGTCCGGAATACCCGCGTTCTGTTTGTCAGTTGCATTCGTCATTATTGCTTGTGGTAATAATCTGTTTGGCCTTTTAACCACTCGAACAGCACGTTATTTGGGTGAGATTAGTTTTGGGGTTTATCTACTACACGGAATAGTGATATTTATGGTATTTAATTATTTTGTGGGTTTTAATCAAGTAAAGACATTGTCTACTACAAACTATTGGTCACTCATCAGTTTTATCACGGTATTAATTATTATTGCTGCTACGCTCACATATCGCTTGATTGAAGCGCCTGCCATGCGACAAGTTTCTAAAGTGAGCTTAAAGATAAAAACAACATTCGGCATGAAAACTGAGATTAGTGTTTAGAAATTCAGACGCCAATATTGAATGTATTTTTACTATTCAACAATTCATCTATGAATTTGTCTTTAATCAAGCAAAGTTTAAATGTTTAATCAAAAATCTGTTGGTTAAGTGTTTAAGTTGATTGATAATGTTAGTCTTATCAAAATAATTTCTAATTTTTAATGTCATCATCTCCTGGTAGTAAAACAAAACTTTCCGCACTAACTCTAGCCGCACTTGGTGTAGTGTTTGGTGATATTGGCACTAGCCCTTTATACACAATGAAAGAAGTTTTTTCCGTCGGACACCACCCAGTTCCACTGACTGAAGCAAATATGTTTGGCATTTTATCGCTCATTGTCTGGGCGTTAATTATGGTGGTGTCAGTTAAATATGTCGCGTTTATTATGCGGGCAGATAATCGCGGTGAAGGCGGTATTATGGCCTTGCTTGCTTTGGCGAGCCGCAATGCAGGAGCTGATGTACGCAAGCAGCGCACTATTATGATGCTGGGTATTTTAGGGGCCTGTATGTTTTACGCCGATGGCCTGATTACACCTGCCATTTCAGTACTTTCGGCCGTAGAAGGCTTAGAAGTTGCAGCTCCAATCCTACATCCACTGATCATGCCGATTACTTTAGTGGTGTTATTTCTTCTATTCTGGGCACAAAGCAAAGGCACCGCATTAGTCGGTGCTTTTTTTGGCCCCGTTATGCTGCTATGGTTTAGCACGCTAGCGGTGTTAGGCATACAGGGAATTATGCAAAACCCCAATATTTTAAATGCACTCAATCCAATTTATGCTGTTCATTTCTTCACGATAAGTCCGTGGACAGCCTTTGTCGCATTAGGCGCAGTGGTACTGGCGGTGACAGGTGCTGAAGCATTGTATGCCGACATGGGTCATTTTGGGCGCTTTCCGATTCGTTTAGCTTGGTTCGGTTTTGTATTCCCAGCTTTGATTCTCAACTATTTTGGGCAAGGCGCATTGATATTACAACACCCCGAAACGGTTAAAAATCCTTTTTATCTACTTGCTCCAGAATGGATGCTGTTTCCATTGATTATATTAGCAACGATGGCTGCAGTGATTGCCTCTCAAGCTGTGATTACAGGCGCGTTTTCAGTTTCTCGCCAGGCTTTGCAATTAGGTTACTTGCCCCGTATGCATGTTGAACATACTTCCGAAAGCCAAGTGGGCCAAGTGTACATGCCACGCGTTAATTGGAGTTTGATGGTCGGTGTCATGGCATTAGTGATTGGCTTTGGCTCATCTGGTAACTTAGCCGCTGCTTATGGTATTGCCGTTACGGGTGACATGGTGATTACTACATTATTAGCGGGCATCGTATTCCATAATATTTGGGGCTGGAGTAAATTACGGACCGGTCTATTGGTAGGATTATTTTTAATTGTCGATGTGACATTCTTTAGTGCCAACGTGTTGAAGATTCCAGACGGCGGCTGGGCGCCACTTGTGATTGGTATGATCATTTTCACCTTGATGCTCACTTGGAAAACTGGCCGTACACTGCTATTTCAACATCTCAAAAATGATGCAATGGCATTAGACCCGTTTATTGAAGCGATTGGCGCACATCCCCCAGCGCGTGTGCCCGGTACTGCAATATTTATGACGCCTAACCCCGAGGGGGTTCCGCACGCCATGCTACACAACTTAAAACACAATAAAGTATTACACGAGAAAGTAGTGATTCTTACGGTTAAGTTTTTAGATTTCCCGCATACGGTGGAAGATGATCGAGTAGAAGTTGAAGTGTTACCACACGATTTTTACCGTGTAACGGTGCGCTATGGCTTTAAAGATGAGCCTGACCTGCCACGCGACTTAAAACTATGTGCAGAAAGAGGTTTAACACTAGAAGCTATGGATACTTCATTCTTCATTGGTAAGGAAATATTGATTGCCAGCGAAAAAACTGAAATGGCTTATTGGCGTAAAAAGATATTCATCGGTTTGTTTAGAAGCGCAGAAACGATTACCAACCAATTTAAACTACCACCTAATCGGGTCGTAGAACTTGGTTCACAGGTCGCGTTCTAACAGGTAAACTGAAGTCGTTAAAATTAAATAAATTAACCTATTAATACATATTAAGAATTTGGTGAATTAATTCAACTAATCTGTGCAAAAAGCGTTAATACTTATTAGTAGTTTAATATTAAATCAAACCAATTAAACGGGGATTTATAAAAGTAATCTGAGGAATACATCATGACGATAAAAAAACTAACATGCATATTAGCCGTGGCATTCTCAACACAATTAAGCGGCTGTGCCACTACCACACAAGATAGCGTTTCTGGTGTAAAACGCTCACAATTTATGTTGCTGCCTGAATCACAAATTGTCGACATGTCGAGCCAAGCCTATACACAAACGTTAAAAGAAGCGACTAGTAAAAACACATTAAATACTGATAAAGCGCAAGTAGCCCGTGTACGCGCCATTTCAAATAGACTCATTTCCCAAGTCGGCGTATTTAGACCCGATGCAGCGAATTGTAATTGGGAAGTGAACGTATAGAAAAGCGACCAGGTCAATGCCTACTGTATGCCAGGCGGTAAAATCATGGTGCTGACTGGTTTAATGGATAAACTCCAGGCAACAGATGACGAACTCGGTGCAGTCATCGGCCATGAGATCGCACATGCTTTACGCGAGCATGGCCGTGAGCGTATGTCGACTGCATTAGTACAACAAATAGGTGTACAAGGTTTGATTGCCATGGCAACAGGTAGCGGTGCTGCCGCTCAAGCTGGTGCTCAAGCGGCACAAATGGGTTCTCAACTTTTTTTCGCCTTACCTAATGGGCGTGAGCAAGAGCGTGAAGCGGACAAGATTGGGCTGGAGCTTGCCGCCCGCGCCGGTTTTAACCCAGAGGCTGCGATCACCTTATGGGAGAAAATGGGTAAAGTGGGCGGTGCGAAACCACCCGAGTTTTTTAGCACCCACCCCTCAAACGAAAATCGTACCGCAGAATTACGCGCACTCATTCCAAAGGTACGCCCACTGTATGAAGCCGCTAAATCTAAATAAATTTTTTCTATATAGTCTTGAATTTATGCATTCATAAACGCGCAAAACATCGCGCGCTAAATTCAATACACTTTAGGGTAAAATAGCATTTTTGCTGTTTTACCCTTTTTTAATTTGCTTACCCTTTATTTTCGGAAATAGAATTTACAACATCATGAATCAATTACAAAACATCATTGAAGGCGCTTTTGAAGATCGCGCAAACATCAACCCGGCGAATGCCAGTCGCGAAGTAAAAGACGCAGTCGCTAGCGTAATAGCAGATCTTGATGCAGGTAAGTTACGTGTTGCATCGCGCATCGGCGACACGCAAAACTGGGAAACACATCAATGGCTTAAAAAAGCGGTATTGTTATCCTTCCGTTTAGACGACAACGTATTACTCGATGGCGGTTGCACAAAGTATTTTGATAAAGTACCGCCAAAATTTGCTGATTACACTGAAGAAGACTTCAAAGCTGGCGGCTTCCGTGTAGTACCGAATGCAATTGTACGTCGCGGTTCATTCATTGGTAAAAATGCAGTTTTAATGCCTTCTTATGTCAACATTGGTGCTTACGTAGGAGAAGGTACAATGGTCGACACATGGGCAACAGTAGGCTCATGTGCCCAGATCGGTAAGAACGTGCATTTAAGCGGCGGCGTAGGTATTGGCGGCGTACTAGAACCAGTGCAGGCTGGCCCAACCATTATTGGCGATAATTGCTTTATCGGTGCGCGTTCTGAAGTGGTTGAAGGTGTAATTGTTGAAGATAACTGTGTCATTTCTATGGGCGTTTATATTGGTCAATCCACCAAGATTTACGATCGTGAAACCGGCACGTTCACTTATGGCCGCGTACCGGCTGGATCAGTAGTGGTCTCGGGGAATTTACCTTCTAAGGACGGTAGTTATAGCCTTTATTGTGCAGTTATCGTGAAAAAAGTTGATGAAAAGACATTAGGTAAAGTAGGTATTAACGAATTATTACGTGGCATTTAAATGCATAACTGTCGAAATTACGACAGTTATGCATTTTTATCAGTAAAAATGATTTAATCAACTTCTTTCTCTAAAAAAGCTGCAACCCACTATCTATAGGGTATGCAGCTTTTTTACGTCTATTACATTCAATGGCATAGACTTTGCACTAACGTAATTACCTAAACTTAAAAAGATATTCTCTAAGCTCAAAAGGCATTGGACTATAACTGAAGATAATGAGTAATTACAACCTCAAACTAATCATACTCTCTATGCTGGTGGGCTATTTTGCAGTGCAGCTCACGTTCAGCCTAGTGAGTAAGCTATATAAATCCGAGGCTAGAGGTAAAAAATCTTTACTGATTTTCAGCACCATAATAGTGGGTAGTAGCTTTTGGACCATCCACTTTCTTGATGTACTTGCTTTCCCATTACTACAATCTACTGGCTTTATTTTAAGTGACATCTTGCTGTCATGGCTTTCTGCCCTAGTCGTCGCATTAACAATACTCGATGTTTCAAGTAAAAAGACACTGCCCTTAGAATCATTAGTTGCTGGCGGATCTTTAGCTGGTATCGGTGGCTTTGTCATGTTTTATTTCAGCATCTGTTCAATGCAAATTCAACCAGCGGTCACATTTTCTCTCTCAATCAGCTTAATCGTAATTATTGTTTCTATTGCAGTGGGCATGCTGGGCATTATGATCATATTTTGGCTTAAAAATTATTCAGGTGAATTTCCAGCGTTAACTAAATCCATGTTTGCAATTATTATTTCCATAACGATTAATGGTGTGCATTTAACGTACAACGCAGCCATTGAAATTCCGCTTAACGCTTTTAGTAACACGGTAGTCCGTTTTGATAATAACTTATTAGGCTTAACCATCGCTTTAGGATTCATTTGTCTATTGTTAATCACTTTTGTCGTGGCTATTTTTTATGATAAGTTTGGCTACAACACTTTTAAATTCAGCCGGTTCAAAAAAGAAAATGAACAGGAACTGACGAATTTAGCCATGCTGGATACATTAACCCAGCTACCAAATCGTCGCGCATTTCAGCAACATCTAGAATCGGCAATCAAGCGCAGTTCTCGCGGTAAAGATACTATTGCCGTGGCTTTTATTGACTTAGATAACTTCAAACCGATCAACGATACCTATGGTCATCACGTGGGTGATGAAGTGTTGTTAACCATGGCTAGACGTCTTAATGCCGCGGTACGTGGCTGCGATGCAATCGCACGTATCGGTGGCGATGAGTTCGTTGCGCTCATTGAAGAAATTAAATGTGAAAAAGATATTGTGCCAATTGCAGAGCGCATCGTGAAAGCAGTTAGAGAAACCCTCATTATCAATTACCATCAAATCAACCTTTCCGCCTCGGTTGGTATCGCCGTTTATCCAAGAGATGGAGATATCGACAGGCTACTGATATGTGCAGATGCTGCAATGTATCGCGCCAAGAGCGATGGCAAAAACCAATTTAGATTTTTTGATGCAGAAATCGAGCTCGCTTCAGATCAAATGCTTGAAATGCAAAAAGATTTACGCAAAGCCATCGCCAACGATGAATTCAGACTATATTTTCAGCCTAAAGTAGATACCGCAACAAAAGCACCCGTTGGTGCTGAGGCCCTTATACGGTGGAACCACCCCACTAAAGGGCTCATCATGCCAAACGTGTTTATATCTGCGGCAGAAAAGTTCGGTTTATTAAAGCAAATCAACGATTGGGTCATTGAGGAAGCGTGCCGGACTATTTGTAGACTGCAAAATCATGGCTTATGTTTGAATATTTCAATTAACCTTACTTCACAACAATTTCGCAACCCCAGTCTGGTTGATGAAGTAAAAGCAACACTTCAATTGTATAACTTGCCTCATCACACTTTAACGTTTGAAATTACCGAAGCTGCAGCGATTAAAAATCAGGAGCTATTTAATATCCTATTAACAAAATTTAGTGAAGCTGGCATCAATACGGCTATCGATGATTTTGGTACAAACCCATCCAGCTTAGCCTATCTACAAAATTTGAAAGTAGATGAGCTAAAATTGGATAAAGAGTTCATTATGGATATTAGTACTAACCTGCAATCCCGCGCAGTGGCTGATGCCATCATCAGGCTAGCACATGCATTAGATTTTATTGTGGTAGCAGAAGGTGTGGAAACTGAAGAACAACGCATAATATTAGAGGAGTTAGGCTGTGACCAAATGCAAGGGTATCTATTCTCATACCCTATGCCAGAAGAAAAGTTAGTCAACTTAATGAAGCAGTTAAATACTAACTTCCAATCCAGAGGTCAATTTATCATTAACGACTATCAGCAAGCCAAAATTAATAATTCACTAATTTAAATGCAAATAATCAATAATTTAGCTAACAAACCCATCTTACGCAGGACATTCACTGTAGCTACTGTTAAAATGCTGATTTTATAGAATTATTATTCAAAAGGCAGTATGTAAATGATGGTGTTCGAATGAAGCTTTACGGCATCCCTAATTGCAATACCGTCAAAAAAGCCCGTGATTGGCTAACAGCCAATCATATTGCCTATGAGTTTCATGATTTCAAAAAAGGTGCAGCTAACCAAGCGCTGCTTGCTGACTGGCTAAACCAATTACCTTGGGAAAAACTGGTAAACCGCGCTGGGATGACTTGGCGCAATTTACCTGATGCTGAAAAAGCTATAGTGACAGACGCATCTTCCGCCCTTCCTTTGATGCTGGATAAAACCTCTGTGATTAAACGCCCAGTATTGGTAAAAGATGGAGAAATCATTAGCCTGGGATTTTCTGAAGAAATTTATAAAGACTTGTTTTCTCTTAAATAAATAGTAGGGAAAAGTTATTAGCAAAGAATAATCAATATGAATCAAACACCACACAGCAAGACTTTATCACTGGCGATTGACCTGCTCTCTCGCCGCTCAAACACGCCAGAAGACGCTGGTTGCCAGGAGTTGATGATCTCTCGTCTTGAGCCGCTAGGCTTCAAAATTGAGCGCTTGCGTTTTGGCAATGTGGATAACTTGTACGCCAGACGAGGCACCACTGGCCCATTGCTAGTATTTGCCGGCCATACTGATGTGGTGCCAACCGGTCCGTTAGAGAAATGGCATACGCCGCCATTCGAGCCAACCATCAAAGATGGCATGCTGTATGCGCGCGGTGCGGCTGATATGAAAACATCGCTAGCCGCTTTTATTACGAGTATTGAAGAGTTCATCGCTGAAAACCCTAACCATACAGGTTCGATTGGCTTACTCATCACTTCTGATGAAGAAGGTGTTGCAGTCGATGGCACCATCAAAGTGGTTGAAGTCCTGAAAGCGCGTGGCGAGTTAATCGATTATTGTATTGTAGGCGAACCGACCAGCAACAAAGTAGTCGGCGACATGATTAAAAATGGCCGCCGTGGCTCACTTTCTGGCAAGTTGGTGGTTAAAGGGCTACAAGGCCATATTGCTTACCCGCATTTAGTTAAGAACCCGATTCATATGGTCGCGCCTGCCATCAAAGATATGGTAGAAACCGTTTGGGATACGGGAAACGAATATTTCCCGCCTACTTCATGGCAAATATCCAATATGAATGGCGGAACTGGCGCGACTAAC
>JANOHT010000129.1:0-3324 GCA_031406605.1 Methylotenera sp.
AATTTCTACAAACTTTATGGGGAAATTTTCCGCGAACTAGGTCATCGTTTTACTCCAGCCAGCTCAGAACTGCTTGCAGCATAAGGCTGGATAACAAGCCCATGAATGTAGTTTGACATTTATATTATTTTGACTGGGTTGAGTCGGCCTTTACCAAGCGCTAAGAATGTTGAATGCAATATGTAAAGTGAAACCGCACGTGGATTTGTAATTAGAAGTCATTAAAAGAAGTCACTATTAAATAGAAATTAAAGGAAAGTTATATGAAAAACATGATGTTATTGCTAAGTTTTATTACGTTATCCTCTCCGGTATTCGCTGATGAAAAATTGGACGCAGAGATTGCCCAAGTACAGCACGAATGGGCAAAGGCTAACTATCAAACCTCTAAGGATGCGCAAGAAAGTGTATTTAAGAATCTTACTGAGGAAACGCATCAAATAACAGTTAACAACTCAAACGCACCCGAAGCAATGATTTGGGAGGCGATTTCCTTAAGTGGTTACGCCAAAGCTAAAGGTGGTATCGGTGCATTAAAATATGCAGAAAAGGCACGGGACTTATTGCTTGCCGCAGAGAAAATTAATCCACAGGCATTACAAGGTTCAGCCTATACAAGCCTAGGTTCTTTGTACTACAAGGTGCCGGGCTGGCCGATTGGGTTCGGTGATAAGAAAAAAGCACGCACTTATTTGGAGAAAGCATTACAAGTGAACCCTAATGGAATCGATCCTAATTATTTTTATGCTGATTTTTTAAGTGAGCAAGGTGATTACGCTCAGGCAATGGAATATTATAAAAAAGCATTGGCTGCACCAGCTAGAACGAACAGAGAGGATGCTGATGCAGGCAGGAAAAAAGAAATTGAAGAAGGGCTGAAAATTGCAGAGAAAAAATCTAAGTGATTAGTCCAAAATAATTAATCCCAGTGCGTTAATCCTAGGGCGACTATCCCAAAGTCGTTATTTTAAAAATTTAGATTAAATAGTTTGGTTATATTCAATAAGCGCTTTGCTAAAGTTTAGCTGGCACCTTGTTTATAAATTTGTCACAAGGTGGCTGGCAGTTTCATTTACAACGTTATATCAACGTTTGAATATAGCCAGGAAACGTCGCGTTAGTAGCATAGGTAAACGTAGAATAAAGCCGATAAACAGTCGTGTGTACATCCATGTCAGCAAGATGTTGTCACGTAAATAGCGAAAATGCGAAACGCCTCCTTCGTCGATGCTGAAATAACGTACAGGCGCTGGTAGATTCACTACTTTTACACCACGCCAACTGAGCCTAATCGCAGCTTCTGGGTCGAAGTCAAAATGACGCATCCAAGGTTGGTAGCGCATGACCTTTCTTAAGGGTTCTATGGGGTAAACGCGAAAACCAAATAGTGAGTCACCGATTCCTGCCCACAGGGTTTCAAGATTAGCCCACCAATTGGATAGTTTACGGCCTTGAACCCTGATATTGGGTGCGCTGGTGTCGAATATTGGCTTGCCTAAGATCATTGCATCTGGCTGCTTGATGGATTCAGCCATGAAGGCAGGAATCAAATCTGCTGGATGTTGCCCATCAGAATCCATCGTAAGGGCATGCGTATAGCCCTCGGCAGAGGCTAAGTTTAAGCCATGCAATACCGCAGCACCTTTACCTTTGTTACGTGGTAAATGAATCACGCGCAAGCCTGTATCTTTTAAAGCCATGGCATTTAATGTTGTTTCAGAGCCGTCTGTACTGCCATCTATCACTACCCATACCGGATCCCAGTATTGCCTAGCCATGCGCACGGTTTCATACACTTTAGGCCCTGGGTTGTAGCTAGGGATGAGAACAAAATGGCTTTTGGAAGAGGTCATCATGGCGTAGTTGTTTTCTTTGAGTGAAGGCTTAACAGGTCATTATTTTTTATTGTGACTGGAGCAAACGTTTGATTCTGAGGGTGACATGGATGTACTGAAGGCTTTAACGTGTTTATAAAATACGCTTCCAGCTCAGCCATGAAATCGTGGCTATTTTCTGGAGGGTCAAAACGTTTACCTAGTTTTATTTTATAACGAACAGGCATGGCAGGTTTGCGAAATAACGGCCAGCCCTTGCTGAGATAGGGAGAATTGGTTTCTATCAGTACAGCTTGCACTGGTACTTGCGCTTTTATGGCGATTAAAGCGATACTGCCTTTCAACGTGTTGATAGGTTGGTGCGTAGTCCTAGTTCCTTCTGGGAATAACAATAGGTGGCTCCCCGTTTTAAAATCTTCACTGGCTTCCAATGCCATTTGACGTATCGGTTCATTGCGAATATAACGCGCCAGCCTCGCCCCTGCACCAAGAAAAATATTGTTCATTAATTCGGATTTCATGACACAGGCGACGTTAGGTAATCGTGAAATAATCATAACCGCATCAAGCAGGCAAGGGTGATTCGGCGCGATAATCAGCGATGCATCATTTCGTAATGCATCCAACTCCGTTAAATCAAAACTACAGCGACGTGAGGCGCTTAAGCTTGCAAGATAAGCGCGAAAGCTCAGCATGATTGCATAACGCCCTAAACGGATTGCATAGCGCTTTGGTAATAGTGGGTAAAGTAAAGTTGCTACAAGCGTCCAACTCAAGCTTAGGAAACCAAGCCACATTAAGCCAAGGTACAACACGAAGTAGTCATACACGGTAAGAGTCAGTATTAACCCACGTTGAATGACTGAGTTGAACATGCTCATGTTTTTAAATGTTCGAAGTCTGAAATGCTCTCGGCTGTTGCCTCAATTTCGAGCAGCAATTCCTGACGGCATATATCAGCCTGTACGTATAGTGCTTTAACTGACTTACCTAAATGACGGTGTATTTCATTTTGGATAGGGGATAAATCAGTAGCGTGACGAACATATACTCTTAAAAAAACATTGCGCAGGTCAAATGCAGCTTTGCCTATTGTGCGATTTGCCTCGGTAATTAAAACTTCGAGGTTGGTTAAGGTTTCTTTGGTTTGCGCTACTACGTCAGAGGTATGCACTGTTTGATGGCCGACAATACTGGCGGTGCCTGATATGAATAATATGGCAGAATGTTCAAGTTGCAATAACGTAGCACGGGAAAAGCTAGGTGTTTGTGGGCCATAATCGTCCGGATACTCATAAGCGCTAATCTGTCGCGGATTTTCAATAGCGATTGGCGCTTTTCGCCCAAGCAAAAAAGCAATGGTTAATGGTCCACCTACGATACCCAGCGCGCAAGCTGCCGGCATCTGATTATTACTTGTATGGTTGCCGGCTAGAAAGGCATCCTTGCGCCCTACATTAAATTGGCGATAGCGCTCCAGCCCGTGGCT
>JANOHT010000082.1:0-7546 GCA_031406605.1 Methylotenera sp.
ATTTTGTTTGAAGATGGTTCCCGGATTGTCTATAGGCTGTCCGGTACTGGCACTGAAGGTGCGACTTTACGCATTTATATAGAGGCATTTGAGCCGGATAGCACGCAACACGATCTGGATGCGCAAGTTGCTTTGGCCGAAATGATACGCATCGCCTTGCAAATTTCGCAGTTAATAGAAAAAACAGGACGAAACGCACCTACCGTTATTACCTAAATGCTTGGGTAAGCAGCACAAAAATAAAGCCAGCTAAAAGCTGGCTTTATTGAGAGCAATTTACGTTAACTAATTAAATATTACTGACCAGCTACGTGTTTCGCTACCCATTCTTGTGCACTAAGCTCATTATCGCCAGAGGTATCCATGTGAGCGAAAATAGCTTGATGACCAGCTAAAAACTCATCTTTGGTCACTTTGTGGTCGCCATCTTTATCCATTAAGCCCATCATTTTCATTGAGCGTAATTCGCGGCTATAGCCACCTGTAGTCAAATCAAGTTTTGATTTGCTAGTAGGCCCAGCCCATTCTTTTGCGTCCACGGCACCATCTGCATCTTTATCTAGCGCGGTAAAAATACTATTGTAATAAGTGTCAGCTTCAGTCGCTGTCACCATATGGTTACCATCACCGTCCAACATCTTCATCATTTCCATTTTTTGTAATTGAGTTGCATAGCCGCCCGTACTTAACATTGGCTCTGCTGAAAATGCTGGTGTAGAAAATATTGCAGTTGATAATAATGTCGCTGCTAATAGTGCAGTACTTTTTAATTGAAATCTCATAATAAACCTCCAGAAAAAATTATTGATGTAAAAAAACTTGCCGGCGAACCTTAGTCTTTCGGCAAGGTGAATTACTTACATTTATTTTCAGCCGGAGAAAATCTTATATTTATTCAATAAAATTAATAAGATAGGGTCATTAATTTAATTGTCGACTTGTTTGATGGTCATCTCGCCCTTATAAAGTCTCACGTCCATGCGACCTAAAAATGACATGCCAAGCAGCACATCGCCATCTAGGCCAGGTGCAATCATTGCCGCCACATTATGTGCTTCAACGCCGCCCACCTTTACTTCATTCAGGCGGACCATGTAACCAATGCTATCGCCATTTGCGGTATTGGTGCGTACCGCATTAATGCTTTCGAGCTTGAGTTTATTTGCAATGCGTTGTGAAATAGCTACGCCAGTCGCACCGGTGTCTATCAATACATCTACTTTTTCACCGTTAATAAGCGCTTCAGCGCGGTAATGACCATCTAAGCCGCGTTTCAACATAACAGTGTTGTCTGAACCGAGCCGATTAATTTTATTGGGGTTTTGGATGTTATCCACTAAATAATAAATTGCCCCGGCAAGCGCTAGCCAAATGATGGTAACTACTAAGGTGTTTTTGGACATGAGTCGAGTAGTGTCTGATAAAGATACTACTAAAATTGGTACGGATTAAGTAATTACAATAGACTTAAAAGCAATAGCGACAATAGCAAAGTAAGTCAGGTGATGGAGTAGTTGATCGAAGCCTAGCAATATCCAGAACCACTCACTGTTATCAGATCTAAGATCCAGTTTTTTGCTAATGTTCATTTTGGCCCAATCAATATGGTAGTGAATCGCCGCATCAGCCAGTGCATATATCCATGCATGTGTGCCAAGCCAAAAAAACAGCACTGCAAATGTACCAAGACCATGTAACGCAGCATGTGTCAAACCGCCCGCATGGCCATAAGTGCCTTTATTACGATACATCCATGAAAAAGCCTGCAACGGAAAGTCGCAAATAAAATGCTTAATGAATAACCATAATAAGGCTTCAAACATTATGTGAGAAAGTGATGCATGATGTTAATCGTAACAATTAATCATTAAGAGCTACCTATTAAAAATTACTCTGACCGTTATTCGGCTTCTTCAATCCAGGCTAGTTGAATGGCTTCTAGAATTTTCTCACCACACTTGTGTGGGTCATCATCAAAACCTTCTAAATCCATTACCCACTGCATTAGATCAGTGAATCGTATGGATTTAGGGTCAATGTCTGGGTACTTATCGTAAAGTGATTCGGCAATGGTTAAAGTATCAATCCATTTCATGGCGGCGTACTCCTAGCAATATTCAATCGATTGATTATAGCGCGGCTAATGGTATGTATCAAAAAAAGACCCACAATACCTTGTTAAGCATTGTGGGTTAAGGGGCGATTTTTTGGAGATATACGCTTGAATTTACGTTGCAATACACATGCCATATATAAAATTCATTTATTTTCAATAGGTTATAAATTAATGGAGGATTTAGGTTGCAGTATAATTTGCCAATTGGTTGATTTCAGCCACCAATTGAATGGCAGCATTGTTTTTCAACCAAACTTTTCATTTGTATCCTTTTTGGAGTTAGAGCGTTGCAAACTGATGCTTTGCAACTTGACTTTAATCTTCATGTCACAGCGTGGTAAAATACCGTGATAACTTTACTAATTCAACTAAAGCCTTTGGAAAACTAACGCTATGTCGCAAGCACCATTTAACTACGCCAATACTTTGAACCAAGCTGACCCGGCCTTATGGGGCATGATAGAAAAAGAAGTTGTGCGTCAGCATGACCATATTGAATTGATTGCTTCTGAAAACTATACCAGCCCAGCTGTGATGCAGGCACAAGGTTCACAGTTAACCAACAAGTATGCAGAAGGTTATCCAGGTAAACGTTTTTACGGTGGTTGTGAGTTTGTAGACCAAGTGGAACAGCTGGCGATTGACCGCTTAAAAGCCTTATACGGAGCAGAGTATGCCAACGTGCAGCCACACTCCGGTTCACAAGCGAATCAGGCGGTGTATTTTTCAATTCTTAAACCAGGCGATACTGTCATGGGTATGAATCTTGGCCATGGCGGTCATTTAACACATGGCTCTCCTGCTAACTTGTCCGGTAAATTATTCAATATCGTGCCGTATGGCTTAAACGACAAAGAGGAAATTGATTACGATGAGATGGAGCGTATTGCCGTTGAATGTAAGCCAAAGCTGCTAATCGGAGGTGCTTCAGCCTACGCACTACGTTTTGACTGGGCGCGCATGAGCGAGATCGCCAAAAAAGTAGGTGCCTATTTCATGGTAGACATGGCGCACTATTCAGGTTTGATTGCCGCAGGTGTATATCCAAACCCAGTGCCGCATGCAGACTTCGTGACTTCGACTACGCATAAAACATTACGCGGCCCACGTGGCGGTATTATTTTAGCTAAAGCTGAGTTTGAAAAATCAATCAATTCAAACGTATTCCCAAGCCTACAAGGCGGCCCGTTGATGCACGTGATTGCTGCAAAGGCGACTGCTTTCTTGGAAGCGGCACAACCTGAATTTAAAACCTATCAAGCACAAGTGATTAAGAATGCACAAGCGATGGCGGAAGTCTTAACGGCGCGCGGTCTACGTATTATTTCAGGCCGTACTGAATCTCATATGTTCATGGTGGATTTACGTCCAAAAGGCTTAACTGGTAAAGCGGCAGATGCGGCGCTTGGTTTAGCACATATCACGGTGAATAAGAACGCGATCCCTAACGACCCGGAAAGTCCATTTGTGACTTCAGGTATTCGTATTGGTGCGCCAGCAATTACGACACGCGGCTTTAAAGAAGAAGAAGCTAGACAAGTTGCTAATTTGATTGCAGATGTGTTGGACAACCCAACCGATGAAGCTTTGATTGCTGCGACTAAAGCTAAAGTACATGCGTTAACTGCTAGATTTCCCGTGTATCAAAATTAAGCAAAAGGTTAATTAAGTGAAATGTCCATTTTGCGGTGAGGATGATACTCAAGTTATTGATTCCAGAGTCAATGATGAAGGTGACTCTATACGCCGTCGCCGCAAATGTGGTGCATGCGATAAACGTTTTACTACTTACGAAACCGCTGAATTACACATGCCGCAGGTGGTGAAAACCAATGGTACGCGTGAGGAATTTAGTCGTGAGAAATTGCGTTTGTCATTTTCACGGGCATTGCATAAAAGGCCGGTACCTACAGAGTATGTGGATCATGCTTTAGATAGAATTTCGCAAAAGTTATTGAGCTTAGGCGAGCGTGAGATTCCAGCTAGAGCATTGGGCGAGAGCGTGATGCATGAGCTCAAACTTATGGATAAAGTAGCTTATATTCGGTTTGCATCGGTATACCGTAGTTTTTCTGATGTGGATGATTTTAATGATGCTATTCGTGATTTGGATAAGCCAGTATCGGCAGTAAAGCGGCGTATCTCGGATGATTGATTTTAAGAATCTATTTAATTCAAGTTTTATGAAGGATACAAAATGAAGTTGATCAACTGGGCATCCATTGCCCTAGCTGCATTTACGGTATTGCTAACCATTGTTTTTTTTACCTGGTGGGCAATGAAAGACAGTGTGGTGTTTGGTAATGAGAACTTTGATCAAGTAAAATGGATGCAAAGCACCGCGACGATTGAAACTGAATGTAAACGTGGTGATATGGCGTATCATTTGCAGCAGAAAATTTTGGCTGTAGGCACACAGAAAGATGCCGTGAGAGCACTGTTAGGCCGCCCAAACTATGAAGACAGCAACGCGATTGAGTATGATCTTGGTAAATGCATGCATGTTTATCATGGCTTACGTATTTTCTTTGATGAAAATAATCGTTTGATGCACAGCCGTATCTCATCACACTAATTTAGTGTGGCGGTCTGAAAGCTGTTTTGGACTAAGCGTTTTAAACATACCTATACAAATACATGTTATTAACATTAAGTGTTCACCATAGCTGATCATCAATACATGACGCTTGCATTGCAGCTTGCTGCGCAGGGGTTATATTCTACGCAACCAAATCCTAGGGTTGGTTGCGTCATTGTAAAAAACAATCAAATAATCGGTCAAGGCGCCCATCTTAAAGCGGGCGAGCCACATGCAGAAGTATTCGCATTACTTGAGGCAGGTGCTGATGCAAAAGGTGCGGAGGCTTATGTCACGCTTGAGCCTTGCAATCATCATGGACGCACGCCACCGTGTGTAGATGCACTCATTAATGCGGGAGTAAAACGCGTTGTAGTCGCGATGCAAGACCCAAATCCACTCGTTGCAGGTAATGGTATAAAACGCTTGCAGGCTCAGGGCATATCAGTTGATGTTGGTTTAATGGAGGTTGAGGCACGTGCTTTAAACTTAGGTTTTATTTCTCGTATGACGCGTGGCTTGCCCTATGTGCGTAGCAAAATTGCGGCTAGTTTAGATGGCCGTACAGCGCTTAAAAACGGTAAAAGCTTGTGGATTACTGGCGAATCGGCAAGGCAAGATGTGCAGCGCTGGCGTGCACAGTCATGCGCCATTATTACTGGCATCGGTACGGTTTTAGCCGATAACCCAGGTATGAACGTGCGGTTGCAAGATTTAACTTCAAACCAATCAGCCCGCCAGCCATTGCGAGTGATTGTGGATAGCCATTTGCAGACGCCGGTTAATGCTAAAATCTTGCATGTAGAAAGCATTAAGTCTAGTCCAGTGATGATTGCTTACAGTGTAGATGCAAATGATAAAGCTGTTGCACTCATCAATACTGGCGCGACTTTATTGCATCTGCCTGATGCTTATGGACGTGTGGATTTAATAGCCTTGCTTAAGCATTTAGCGCAGCAAGGGGTGAATGAAATATTGCTGGAAGCAGGGCAGGGATTGAATGGTGCATTTTTAAGTGCTAATTTAATTGACGAATTTATTTTTTATTATGCACCTAAGCTGATGGGTGCTGATGCCAAAGCGATGTTTGCTGTTCCCGAGTTAACCGAGATGAACCTAGTCACCAATTTGCAGATATTAGATGTGCGCCAAGTAGGGCAAGACATTCGGTTGCGCGCCAAGCCCATTAAGGCCGTAAGCTAACTATTTCTAATTATAGCGATGCTCATCGATACTCATTGCCATCTTGATGCTAGCGAATTCGATGCAGATAGGAACCATGTTGCTTTGCAGGCAATGCAACATGGTGTTTCAAAAATCGTAATCCCCGCTGTAGCGCGCGATAATTTTGATACCGTCATTCAGCTATGCAATGTGCATAAAAACTGCGCATATGCGCTTGGCATTCATCCTATGTATGTGGATAAGACCAATCCTCAAGACATAGAAACGCTAAAAACGTATGTAGAAAACTATAACCCAGTTGCGATTGGTGAAATAGGCCTCGATTATTTTGTGACTAAAGCCAATATTGAGGTACAAACCTATTTTTTTACCGAGCAACTTAAAATTGCCAAAGAATACGATTTGCCGGTAATACTGCATGTGCGCCATGCTGTGGATGATGTATTGAAGTATTTACGTCACTATAAAATAAAAAGTGGCATTGCCCATGCATTTAACGGTAGTTTTCAGCAGGCTGAGCAATTTATCGGATTAGGGTTCAAACTTGGCTTTGGCGGTGCGATGACCTATAGTCGTGCATTAAGGATTCGTGAACTCGCAACTAAGCTACCTTTAGAAGCGATTGTTTTAGAGACAGATTCACCCGATATTCCGCCAGAATGGATAGGAAAAAACGGCAGAAATAGCCCGCTGGAATTACCTAAAATCGCACAAGTATTAGCAGATTTAAGAGGCGTAAATGTCTCGCAAGTGCTTGAAATTACTAGCGCTAATGCATTAAAAATATTACCGAAACTACTTGACTTATGCACACCACCTAATCCATTACTTTAACTATAGTAAAAAAACCTTAGTAATCAATGGTCATTATTTAACTTGTTGATTATTAACAAGTAAATATTAGGTTAAAATTTAAGCGATTTGAAAAAACCCTTTAAAATTGGTATGTTACATTTTCAAGTCACAATTATTCACAGAGTTATCCACAGATATTGTGGAGAGTATTTTAACCTTCAGGGAACTTTTTAAAAGTCAACTTTTGAATTATTTATTTTTATGATCGTTAACCAACAAGCCTACCGCACGATATGGCCAAATGCGCAAGCAGAGTTTGTAGAAATCATCAATCAAACCAAGTTGCCTTTTGACTTTGAAATTGTGCGTATCAGCAATTTGCACCAAATGATTACTGCTATAAAAACCATGCAAGTTCGTGGTGCGCCTTTAATAGGTGTCGCTGCGGCTTATGGATTGGCCTTGGCGCTTGAACAGCGGGCTGATGATACACACTTGCATGATGCGGCTGAGCAATTGGTAAAAAGCCGCCCAACGGCCGTGAATCTAAGGTGGGCAGTGCAGCGAATGCTGGCTGTATTGTTACCTTTACCGGATGCCCGCCGTAAAACCGCAGCATGGGCTGAAGCAGCAGTCATCTGTGAAGAAGATGTGCTACTCAATCAGGCGATTGGGCAGCATGGGCTAGGGTTAATTAAAACGTTGATGCAAACTAGGCATGCGCAATCGCACCAGTTTAATATCCTTACCCATTGCAATGCAGGTTGGCTGGCTACAGTGGATTACGGCACTGCCTTAGCGCCTGTATACGCCGCGCATGATGCAGGTTTGTCAGTGCACGTGTGGGTGGATGAAACGCGCCCGCGCAACCA
>JANOHT010000161.1:0-18346 GCA_031406605.1 Methylotenera sp.
TGCCACGGAAAAGTACCCGCACCTGGTGACTTCTCTACCGCTTGATCCCATCTCACCCAAATATCAGGCCCTGCAAATTCTTTAAGAAAATCGATTATTTTCGACTGAGAAATAAATGTTCTCAGTTTTTCACTTCGGTGCATCAATAAAGCATGAAATTTAAGATTGCCTTTATCTAAAATATCATCGCCAATTTTTTCTGCAGAAGCCTGTTTAATATCTTCAACTAACTGAAGCACCTCAGCCTTAGAAAAAAAATCTTTCATGAAAACGTAACCGTTTTTCTTAAATTCTTTTTGCATGAGTGTGTTCATGAGTAATTTAATTCTCGAATAGAGTTAATCTAAACTATCGAAGTTATTATATAGTTAATTAATAATGCTAATATATGACCCATTCGTACTATAAAATATTATTTACAGTATAAAAATAATTTTAATTACATTATGAATATTAACCAAGGTGAAATTTACGGTAAGCAAACTGCGAGCAAGTTTGTGATGTATAACGTGCTCAAAGTAAGCAAAGCCAATAGTGCGAGCCAAGAAATCGTCACTTTACAAAATATAGACAACCCGCTCAGTCTGTTTGAAACCACCGCCCAAAAATTAGCCGCATCCGGCTACATTCGTATCAGCCAAACGCCTTATATTGATTTAGAAGCCTCCACACCAAAACGCCGTAAAGCTGTAAAAAAACCAACACGCTGCCCGCTGACTTTCGACTTTTTAGAAGATCGCGCCGATAGCCAAAGACCCGCGCCGATATTGCCAGATTTGTTTAGTGTAGCTTGATTTAAGCCAGACTCCCCTTTATTCGTCATTCTCGCGTAGGCGGGAATCCATTAGTTTTAGTCTTTGCGCTTTTTTATACGCAATTCAACATCGTAAAAATGGATTCCCGCCTACGCGGGAATGACGAAGTTTGAGAGTCATATACGTGAACGAACTAATATTGAAATTTCACGGTTTTAAGCCTCCCCTTACTTCCGCGCCGAGCAGCGCAAGCATCATGGGAGTTTTCGGCAATCGGCTGTTTGAGCCAAGTGATTTAATTGGCGAGTTTCCGATTGACGCCCATGATGCTGAGCAGCACAGGAAACAAGCGGAAGTGGGGTGCCCTTTTGTTTGGTTACTTTATTTTGGGCAAGCAAAATAAAGTGACTCGCCTAGAGGCGAAAAGAAACGCTATCAAAAAATATCTAACATGCCAATTATAATGATTGCTTCGACAAACAGTTTTTAATTACGTATCTCGTCCCAAACCATACAAAAAAAATACTAAATAAAAAAGAAAATACGCCCATAAAAAGAATCAAAAGATATTGATCTCTTCTATGTTTTATAAGCTGTGCATAACTTTTTACCTTAACCCCATTTACATACAACTCAACTACATTGGGCATAGAAATAGAAAATAAATCACTTTTATCTACATAGGCTACTATTTTTTCATTTTTTAAATGAAATATATCAACATATTTATTAATAAGACAGTTTGTGTGCAATTCTGCTAAACCATTGTTGGTTATTATTTTTGCTATGGATGCACTTTTAGCTCTACTGTTGAAGCAGACATTTAATGAAACAAGATTACCTTCAATGCGTTCAAATTTTTCGAGAGGTGGGAAACCATATATTCGGTGGGATAAAGTTTTTAAAATCATTTCTGCACTAGAAAGTGCAAAAAATGTAGACGGGATTACAATGAGACAGTAAATAAATATTTCGAAAAAAGTGATTTTTTTAACTTCATAAATAATTTACTCATCTGAAAATAACCCTTAACCCCGCGGCGGTCCACCCCATAAATCATGCCCATCCGCACTATAAATCTCAACCTCGACAAAATCCCCAGGCGTTAAGCCTTCAGCGTCTTCCATATACACCACACCATCAATCTCTGGTGCATCTGCTTTCGTACGTCCTATCGCCTGAAAACTACCATCTTCCAGCTCGTTAATCTCATCGACTAACACAGTTTGCATGCTGCCAATTTTAGTTTGCAGTTTTGCAGCGCTGATGCGCTCTTGCACTTCCATAAACCTTGCTAGGCGCTCTTCTTTCACTTCTTGCGGTACATGGTCTGGTAGTTCATTGGCTTTTGCGCCATCTACTGCTGAATAGGTAAAGCAGCCCACTCTATCCAATTGTGCTTCTTCTAAAAAGTCGAGCAGCATTTTGAAGTCATCTTCCGTTTCACCTGGAAAGCCTGCGATAAAGGTACTGCGCACAGTAATATCTGGGCAGATTTCACGCCATGCTTTAATACGCGCTAAATTGTTTTCAGCATGCGCTGGGCGCTTCATCGCTTTTAAGATGCGTGGGCTGGCGTGTTGAAATGGCACATCTAAGTACGGCAAAATCAAGCCATCAGCCATCAGCGGTATCACTTCATCCACGTGTGGGTATGGGTATACATAGTGTAAGCGCGTCCAAACACCTAACTCACTTAAACTTTGGCAAAGCTCGGTCATGCGTGTTTTAACTGGGCGACCATTCCAAAATCCTGGGCGGTATTTCACATCCACACCATAGGCACTGGTATCTTGCGAAATCACTAGAATCTCAGAAACGCCTGCATTCACTAAGTTCTCAGCTTCGTTCAACACTTCACCAATCGGACGGCTGACTAAATCGCCGCGCATACTTGGAATAATGCAGAAGCTGCATCGATGGTTACAGCCTTCTGAAATCTTGAGGTAAGCGTAATGACTAGGCGTCAGGCGTATGCCTTGTGGCGGCACTAAATCGATAAACGGCTCATGTAACTTAGGCAAATTAGCATGCACATGCGTCATCACTTCTTCAAGCGCGTGTGGACCTGTGACAGCCAAAACGCTTGGGTGAGCCGCTTCTACCACGCCTTTTTTAGCGCCTAAACAACCAGTGACAATCACCTTGCCGTTTTTATTGATCGCTTCGCCAATCGCATCTAGCGACTCTTGCACCGCGCTGTCAATAAAACCGCAGGTATTCACAACAACCAAATCGGAATCTTCATAGCTGGCTGAAATCTCGTAGCCTTCCGCACGTAATTGGGTGAGAATACGCTCTGCATCTGAACCCGCTTTGGGACAGCCTAGCGATACAAAACCGACTTTAGGCGTAGCCGCACCTTTTGTGGTTTTGACAGTGTTTTTAGTAATGACTGAACTCATGAATATTGACTCTAATTTTAAAAATACTTAATAAAATAAATTCTAACTTATGTACATAATTGCAATTGCTTGGTTGTATGTCACTGTACTGATGGCAGCTACTGAAAAAACTATAACAGCTGGTTTACTCACCTTCATATTTTACGGGCTGCTACCTTGTGCTTTATTGCTATGGATTCTTGGAGTAAAGCATCGACGTCATAAACAAATCGCTAAATTACTAAGCGACGACGCTGTGCACCAACCAAATAGTACCGACTCCAAGGCTGATGAGTAGAACTTGGCTCAATGTGGCTTTTAATTCAGTGCGTTTATGTAAGCCTGGGATTAAATCTGCCACTGCCACGTAAAGTAAGCTAGATGCCGCTAAACCTAAAATAATCGGTATCCAGCTTTGTACATATTGCAAGGCATAGTAAGCCATTAAACCACCAACCATCGTGGCTAAACTTGAAACTAGATTAAATATCAACGCCTGCTTTTTGCTATAGCCAGAATGTAGCAGAATTAAAAAGTCGCCTACTTCCTGTGGGATTTCATGGGCAATGATTGCTAATGCCGTAACAAGCCCGAGTTTCACATCCACCATAAACGCGGCTGCAATTAAAATACCATCAATAAAGTTATGGAAAGTATCCCCTATCATAATCATCATGCCACTACGGCCACCGTCATGCGCAAGAGAGTGACTGTGGTTATGCAGACCTAAGATTGATGGTTGGGTTGCTTTTGTAACCACTGCCTTGTATTTAGTAGTGCCATCAACTGGCTTTTCACTGTGATGCGTCCCTGGACAGTTTTCTTCGGTATGAATTGCATGTACTTCACAATGGTCGCCGTGGCAGTGGCGCCAAATTACGAGCTTTTCCAATACAAAAAACGTTAAGAGGCCAAGTAATAGCGTTGCAGAAATGCTTTCTACACTACTCGCTTCTTTAAAAGCATGCGGCAAAATCTCTAAGAATACAGCGCCCAGCATGGCACCGATAGCATAGCTTACTAACATGGGCACCCATGTGGCGCGTAGACTGAGTGCGAACAATCCCGCCAAGCTTACGCTCAATATGCCGCCTATTAAACTGGATAATATAATCCATGTAAGCGTGGAAAATGATGCTGTAGCAGATGCGAAGCTCAACATGGAGTTTTTAAAAGTTGCATTAAAGTGATCTAAACTGGTTAAAACTAAAGTGCGTATTATAAACGAGCCATCATAAACAACCTAAGACATCGTCACATGCTGATACCTTGTTTAATCAGCTTACCCCTTGTTAAACCAAACTTGGGCCACCATATTTACGAATATGTTAACCAAACCTGACGCCTTAAATACACTAACAGCACGCTTGCCCGCATTATTTATCGGGCACGGCAACCCAATGAACGCCATTACCGATAACCCTTATCGCGAAACTTGGCTGCAATTAGGTAAAATATTACCTGAACCAAAAGCAATCTTATGCATTTCGGCACATTGGCAAACACGCGGCACCCAAGTATGCATTGCAGAACACCCTAAAACCATTCATGATTTTGGCGGTTTTCCTGCAGAATTATTTGCGCAGCAATATGCAGCACCTGGCGCGCCAGAATACGCTCAATTAGTATGCGATTTATTTGCTGCAAACACAGTAACGTCTACCCTGGAATGGGGCTTAGACCATGGTGCCTGGACTATTTTACAATCGTTATTTCCTGCTGCTGATGTGCCCGTTTTTCAGCTTAGTTTAGATGTTAATTTAGACTTTGCTGCGCACTTTGCATTAGCCAAACAGCTTGCCAGCTTACGCGAACAAGGCGTGATGGTCATTGGTAGCGGGAATATTGTGCACAACCTAGCAAGATTAAACCCGCAGGGTGGTGTGACTGATTGGGCTTTCAATTTTGACGCTTATATCAAGACTGCACTGGAAACCGGTGATGATGCAGCACTAATGGATATTACGAGGGCTGGGGATTCCGCTAACTTGGCCGTACCTTCTGTCGAACACTATTTACCACTGTTGTATATTGCTGCAGTACGGCATGCCGAAGACAAGATGCGATTTTTAACCGAGACTTTTGACTTAGGGTCGCTTAGCATGCGCAGTGTTGTTTATCAGTAAATTAACTCTATTTCAATGCCGAATTTTACTTAATTAATCGCTAAGCCATATTAAGCTAGCCATACGACCTGTCACGCTATCGCGTCTGAATGAAAAGAAACGTGCTTCATCAGTATATGTGCAAAAATCTTCATTCACACTGCCTCCGTAAATCTGCGTAACACCAAGTGTATTCAACCGTTGTTTTGCAATTAAATACATATCACATAACCACTTTGCATTTTCATGGTCATTCTTATGTTCGCCAATTGCTTTAAATGCTTGCTCTGCTTGTGCGTCAAATTTTATAAAAGCCTCACGTACATCGTAGCCCACTTCAAATGCAGTTGGTCCTATAGCGGGACCCAGCCACGCTAGAATTCCACTCGCAGGTACATTCATTTTACGAATGGCAGCTTCAATCACACCATCACATAAGCCACGCCAACCCGCGTGTACGGCGGCAACCACAGTGCCAGCTGTATCGCATAACAACACGGGCAAACAATCTGCTGTCATAGTCACGCATACAACATTCTTTTGCGTGGTAAATGTAGCGTCTGCGCGTGGTGTTAGATTATTGGCTAGGCAACCGCTATTTGCAGCATCAATCACTTCAATACCATGTACCTGATTCACCCACACTGGCTCACTTGGTAAATATGGGCTTAATAATTGGCGGTTTTTAGCCACTGCAATGCCATCGTCATTCACATGTGTGCCCAAATTCAAGCTTGCATAGGGTGCCATACTGAAACCGCCAACACGCGTTGTTTGCAAGGTTTTAACCTTAGCTGGCGCAGGCCAGTCAGGGTGAATGAATTCAATAGAATTAAGGCTGGGCATATTCATCGCAATTACTGATCTTCTTCTGGCTCTAAATCACCATCATCTGCATCGATGTCACTTTCATCGTAATCATCGTCTTCAAAATCTTCGTCGTCTTCATAGTCTTCGTCCGCAAGGTACGGTTCAGTGCTTAATCCGCCAAAACTAAACTCCAAGTCATCTTCTTCTTTGCGAGGATCTTCATGGCGCATCGCTTCTAGTAAGGCTTTCATATCATCTGCAAGTTCAATCTGCCATTCCATAAACTCATTGGTGGCAGGATGTAATAATCCCAGCTTAATGGCATGTAATGCCTGACGATTGAATTTGCTGACTTCATCGCGCAGTGTTTGTGTCATGGCGCGAATCGGCACAATGCCGCGGAAACCATACACAGGATCGCCCACAATCGGTGCTTTTAGAAACTGCATATGCACACGAATCTGATGCGTACGACCAGTTTCTAAATTACAGCGCATGTAAGTTTGCACCGAAAAACGCTCTAATACTTCGTAGCGCGTCACGGCTGGCTTACCCATACGGTTAATCGCCATTTTAGTACGCGAACGCGGGTCACGGCCTATCGGTTGGTCTATCACCCCATTACGCCAGATCTGCCCCCAGATAATCGCCCGATATTCACGTTTCACGGTACGTGCCTGCAACTGACGTACTAAGTTGGTTTGTGCTGCCAATGTTTTCGCAACAACCAATAAACCGCTGGTATCTTTATCCAGCCTATGCACGATACCCGCGCGCGGCACATCTTTTAACTTTGGCTCATGAAACAATAAAGCATTTAACAAGGTGCCGCTCCAATTACCTGCAGCAGGATGCACTACCATGCCAGCAGGTTTGTTAATCACTAAAATATGCTCATCTTCAAATACAATAGTCAGTGGGATATCTTCAGCAGTAAATGCATAACTTTCAGGCTTAACCTGCACTTGCACTACCACTTGCTCACCGCCCCATACTTTAGTTTTGGACGTACTAGGTTGAGAATTGACAATGACTATACCTTCTTTAATCCAAGCTTGGAGACGTGAACGAGAATGTTCTGGCAACATGCGTTGTAATGCAACATCTAGGCGTAAACCGCCTAAATCGTGAGGAATGGTAAGCGTCAGGACATTGTCAGCCGTATTGCCAAGTGTATGCGTAAGAGATAGTTCAGTCGGGTCAGTCATCGGTTATAATTATAAATAATTTCTAAAGTGGATTTTGGCATGAAGTATATCTTAATTTTAATGTTTGCCTTGTTACTCAATGGTTGCGCGATTTTTGGTGCGCCTACTGAACTAGATGATACCAAAGGCTGGTCAGCAGAACGCATCTACCAAGAAGGCGAAGCTAAGATGCGTGATAAAGACTATGACAAAGCCATAGGCTATTTTGGCAAGCTAGAATCACGTTACCCTAATGGTCGCTTTGCTGCACAAGCGCAGCTTGAAACTGCTTATGCCCACTTTAAAAAACAAGACCCTGTGCTAAGCGTTGCAGCGGCAGATCGTTTCATTAAACTGCACCCAAATCATCCCAATGTTGATTATGCTTACTATTTAAAGGGTTTAGCGGTATTTAACGAACGCGGCATTATAGAAAAACTCAGTGAACAGCAAATCAGTGACCGTGATCCACGTTCACTACGCGACTCGTTTGTTACATTTAAGGACTTAGTGACGCGCTATCCCAATAGCCGCTATGTAAAAGATGCTACTCAGCGCATGGTGTATCTAGCTAATAGCTTGGCAGACCATGAGTTGCATGTAGCGCGTTATTACATGAAGCGCCAAGCCTATGTTGCAGCTGTAAACCGCACTAAATATGTGCTGGAATATTACCCACAATCGCCTAGCATTGAAGAGGCATTAGTGATCATGATCAGCGCTTACGACTTATTAGGGTTAGATGATCTTAAAAATGATACATTACGTGTTTTGAAGACCAACTATCCAGATAGCGCGATGCTAGGTAAAGGCGTACCTACAGACGAGCGTGTGTGGTGGAAGTTTTGGGAGAGCCTATACTAATAGACTTCACAACTATGTAATAACATTAGTTATAAAAAAACTCACATTGAATGTGAGTTTTTTTATATTCTTTTAGGTAGTTAATAGGTGCAAACTAATGTTTTTTAGCGCGCCGGTCTTTATCTTCTGCATTACTTTTTGCCTTTAACTCTGCACGATGCGCCGTTTTACGGCGACGCATACTCACGATACCTTCACCAGGTTTACGCTTGTCTTCATCTTCAGCAAATGGGTTGCTACCTTGCTTATATTGCACACGTAGTGGAGTACCCGACAACTGAAAAGTCCTGCGAAAAGTTTTTTCTAAAAAGCGCGTGTAAGCATCTTTCACGCCATCCACGTGGTTACCATGAATCACTACAATTGGCGGATTACTTCCGCCCTGATGTGCATAGCGCAATTTAGGCCGTATGCCTTTGCTAATGGGTGGCTGATGTTGTTGAAGCGCATCAATCAACACGCGAGTAAGTTGTGGTGTAGCCAGTTTGGCAAACGCTGCTTTAAAAGCAATATCCACTGAGCCAAACAACTCGGGCAGACCCTTTTTACGTAAGGCTGAAATATAGTGGAATTCGGCAAAATCCAAAAACATCAGCTTGCGATCAATTTCACGTTTTACCCAATCACGCTCTTCTTCTTTTAAGCCATCCCATTTATTGATGGCGACCACTAATGCGCGCCCGGCTTCTAATATGTATGCCGCCACATGTGCATCTTGCTCGGTAATGCCTTCCTGCGCGTCCACTACCAAAATCACTACATTGGCTTCTTCAATGGATTGTATGGTTTTAATGACCGAGAATTTTTCAATCGCTTCCAGTACACGGCCACGTTTACGTACACCAGCAGTATCTATTAAGGTGTAATGTTTACCATTTTTTTCTAAATCAATACTGATAGAATCGCGCGTAGTACCTGGTTCATCAAACGCAATCACACGCTCTTCGCCAAGCAAAGCATTCACTAAAGTAGATTTACCTACATTAGGACGGCCTACAATCGCCACTTTTGGGACTCTATCGCCTGTGTAATCTTGTTCAGGCTCTTCATCTACGACGTGAAAACTCTCAAGTGCTAAATCAACAATATCTTTCACACCCTCACCATGTGCAGACGAAATAGAAAGCGGGTCGCCTAAGCCTAACTCATGAAACTCTGCACTGACTACGGCTCTGTTCATGCCTTCTGTTTTATTCACGGCTAACAACACGGGGCATTTGCTACGACGTAAGCGATTAGCAATTTCCATATCTTGTGGCGTTGCGCCTTGGCGACCATCCACTAAAAAGATAATCACATCCGCTTCATCAATCGCTAATAACGTTTGTACCGCCATGGCTTTAAGAATACCGCTATCAGTATTCGGCTCAAAACCACCGGTATCAACCACTAAATAAGGTTGGCTAGCGCCAACACCGCGACCATAGTGACGATCGCGGGTAAGGCCAGGTAAGTCTGCGACAAGCGCATCGCGGCTCTTGGTTAAGCGATTAAATAAGGTGGATTTTCCGACATTAGGTCGGCCAACTAAAACAATGGTGGGTATCATGCGACTATTCTAAATGATTCTTGCACTAAGTGATGCTTGAGGATGTAACCGTATGTAATTATTAAATAAATTATATAACTAATAAAATTAGATAATTAATTCAATACAGTTACTTGTAATTGGTTAATATAATTTAATGATTTTTATTTAATCTGAATGGCATACAAACCACCTTCACGGGTTTGCGCTAAAACAGTGGTGCTATTTATCAGCGCCATTTGCGCCATCACCGGGCTATCGTCAGTTTTGATTCTAGAAGCTAATGCACCATCTTCACGACTTAAAAAGTGGAGGTACCCTTCAACGTCACCTACTGCAACCAAACTACCCATCGGTACTGGCGCACTTAGGCGGCGGTTTTTAAGTGCGGCTTGCCGCCAAAATGTTTTACCTGTCGTGTAATCAAGTGCATACACTGAACCCAGTGCATGAGAAACAAAGATACGTCCATCTTCTACGTTTAAACCAGTCAAACTTGAAATATCGCGATTCCAAACCACACGGCCAGTCAACCTATCAACGGCTGCAATTCTGCCTTGGTATGCCACAGCATAAATAAGCGGACCATCTACTACTGGCAAACTGGTAATGTCTGCAATACGCTCAATCTCAGTCACACCTTTGGGCTGTGCTACAGAAGCTTCCCACAAAACCTTGCCATTATCAGCACGTACAGCAACCAACTTACCGCCGGCAAAACCAGCGTAAACTGCACCACTATCAACGACTACTCCCGCACTACTGCGTAAAGTCAGTGATGGACTACTACGGTCATACACCCATTTGCGGCTACCGTCATTAGCATTAATGCCATAAATGCGGCTATCGCCCGTGCGAACAATGACGGTACCATCAAAATATTTTGGTGCGCTTAATACCTCACTGCTAAGCTTAGATTTCCATTGCAATTTACCTGCAATATCATAAGCATACACTGCACCGGTCTGCGTACCGACTAATACTAGACTACCACCCACACCGACACCGCCAGAAATTTTCTCTCCAGACTTCACACGCCAGGCTTGGGTGCCGTTAGTTACATCAAGTTTAACAACCTCACCCTCAGCGCTGGCTGCGTAGGCGTACCCTGCTTCTACTGCAGGTGAAAATTCAAAATCTTCAGATTCACCAACTTTGGCTTGCCATAGCAATCTGGTGGAAGCTGTCTCTTTAAGCTCAGTGAGTGGTTCAGGTGGGTCAACCGGCTCTGCACCAAAAACTTTATCAGAAACACTAGTTTTAATATCAGTGATTGTGCTGCAAGCCGCCAGCGTCAGCATGCTGAATAGCGCAATAAGACTTAACGGTGCTTTAATAAATTGATGTAACAACAATCTGTACCCCTGCCTGATTAGATGATGCAAAGAATAACTAATGCTCTTATTAACCTAGCGCTTCAAGTTTTTGCTGTGTAATTGTACGATATTTGCCTTTAGGATCTAGCTTTAGCAAGGCCTCTTCGTACGCTTTTTTAGCTTCGACATTTTTCCCTTGATTGACTAATACATCCCCTTTGAGGTCTGCGAACAAACCGTCAAAACCAGCATCATGCGGTGCATTAAGTAACTTTAATGCTGCATCGAAATCTTTTTCTTCAGCTAGAATATTAGCTAACTGCAAGCTTGCCAAAGCACTTACCGATGTTTCTTTCGCATTTTTGATCGCCCAATCTAACTGTGCTTTTGCACTTTTTGCATCATTGGCTTGATAGTTCTCTTTTGCTGCAAATAAAGCTGCACGGCCTGCATACGGCGTTGCACTAAATTTATACATCAAAACAGCAGATTTAGCTTGAATTGATTTCAGGTCTTTTTCATCTGTCACTAATAGTTCTTGATACTGCGTAGAAGCTTCAACTGACTGTTTGTTTTGATAATATTTCCAGCCTTGAAACGCGGCATAGCCAACAATTGCTGCTAGCAACAAACTGCTGCCCATCGCACCATAGCGTTTCCACCAAGCTTTGAATTCGTCTAATTGCTCTTGTTCTTCTAAATCGTATGCCATTGCTTATCCTAATCTTTTTCTAAATCTAATAAATCAAGTCTAATGTGATTGTGTACTTTTACAACAATGCTCTTTAACTACTATTTATGCATTTACCACTTTTTTACCTGGAATCGCTGCCAACAAATTGCGCGTATATTCATGCTGCGGTTGCTGATAAATATCTACCACAGTGCCCTGCTCTACTATTTTACCTTGGTGCATTACGACAATATCATCAGCAATATGTCTTACCACGCGCAAATCATGGCTAATGAACAAATAACTTAACGTCATTTCAGCTTGTAATTCTTTGAGTAGCAATAATATCTGCGCCTGTATCGACACATCTAATGCTGACACTGGTTCGTCGCATACTACTACTTTAGGTTCCAACACCAAAGCACGTGCAATACCTATACGTTGCCTTTGTCCACCTGAAAACTCATGCGGGTATTTTTGCATATCCGCTTCAGTTAAACCAACACGCTTTAACATAGCGATTACTTTTTTCTGTTGCTCGGCGCCATCTCCCAAGCCATGAATCAGTAAACCTTCACCTACGATTTCACCTACACGCATGCGTGGATTGAGCGATGCAAAAGGATCTTGAAACACCATTTGCAGGTTTTTACGTACAGTTCTTAAGGCTGCGCCGTCGAGTTTAGCTAAATCTTGCCCCGCAAACAGCACTTCACCGCTATCCAAGGGTTGCAATTGTAACAGACAACGCGCCAACGTGGATTTACCACTGCCAGATTCACCAACAACCGCCAGCGTACTGCCTTCACGCAGACTCACGCTAACGTTATCCAATGCTTTTACTAAAGTTGTGCCAAAGCCGAATTTACCGCTACGCTGTGTATAGGTTTTAACTAAATTATTGGCCACTAATATAAATTGACTCATACAGTGGCCCCAGATCCTGATTGGAGAGTCTGATTTTCAGGTAACTTTTCTATCAACCATGCGTAGTCAATCGGTTTTAGTGGCTTTTCGCCTTCTGCATCGGGCACACACGCCAATAGTGCCCTTGTATAGGGGTGCTGCGGGTTACCTAACACTTCATCTTTAGTGCCAGACTCAACAATTTCGCCCCTGAACATTACCACCACGTTATCTGCAATATCTGCCACTACACCAAAATCATGGGTAATAAACAGCATGCCCATATTCATGCGCGTTTTCAGCTCATCAAGTAACTTAAGTATTTGCGCTTGTACTGTCACATCCAAAGCGGTGGTAGGCTCATCAGCAATTAACAGCAAAGGTTCGCAAGCAATACTCATGGCGATCATCACACGCTGACGCTGGCCTCCAGACAGTTCATCTGGATAGCTATTGGCACGGCCAGATGGAATACCTACCATGTCTAATAAACTGGCGATTTTAGTTTTTAAGCCATCGCCTTTAAGGCCTAAATGGGTGGTAAGGCTTTCACCGATTTGATAGCCAACGGTCAATACAGGGTTTAGCGAAGTCATTGGCTCTTGAAAAATCATGGCGATTTTCCTGCCTCGGACTTTTCGCAAGCTCTCAGCATCCAGCAACGTTAAATCCTGCACTCCAAGTTCAGCATTATTAAATAATACTTTCCCAGTTGTTAATTGCAATTGCTTAGAGAGCAACCCCATTACAGATAGTGCAGTTAAGCTTTTACCACTGCCAGACTCGCCGACTACACAGGTAGTTTTGCCTGCTTCAATCGTGAAGCTGACATCATTCACCAATAAGCGCGTTGGTGATTTTTTTGGCACTATACTCACATGCTGAAGCTGCAATAATGGACTAGCTTGATTAGTTTTGGCTATCATGTCGTTTGCCCTATCTTGTAGTCTACTCAAGGTTAATGCTAAAAATCATATCGCTATCGGTTTAAATTTTGCTTAATACCAAATGCTTTATCGCTTCATCAATACTGAATTGCAACTGCTCACCTTTGACTGTAGCTTGCATAGGCTTTAGGGTAACTTGCTTATTAGCCACCTCATCATCACCTAATATCAAAGCAAAACGTGCTTGGCTTCTATCGGCTTTTTTCATTTGCGATTTAAAGCTACCGCCACCCGCATGCAACACCACTTGAATATTGGCATTGCGTAATTGTTCGGCAATACTAAATGCAGCTTGTTCAGCTTGCTCGCCTACATTGACCAAGTACACATCAGGTGCATCATCAGCCACCACGCCATATTCTTGCATTAATAAAAACACGCGTTCTAACCCAATACCAAAGCCACATGCAGGCGTAGCATCGCCACCTAAACGCTCTACTAAAGCATCATAACGCCCACCACCGGCAATCGTACCTTGCGCACCAAGTTTGGTAGTCACCCATTCAAATACGGTGCGGTTGTAATAATCCAAACCTCGAACCAATCGAGCGTTAATTAAATACGTCACGCCTGCAGCATCTAACAACTTACACAGACCATCAAAATGTGCGCGGGTTGCATCGCCTAAGCAATCAATGAGTTTGGGTGCAGCATCACACATTGCTTGCATACGTGGATTTTTAGTGTCCAGTATACGTAATGGATTTGTATGAAGCCGACGTTTCGCATCTTCATCCAGCAAGTCCATATGCTGTTCAAAATAGGCAATCAGGGTGTTGCGGTACGCTAAACGTTCATGTGCATCACCAATACTATTGATTTGCAGTTGAACATCTTCAATGCCCAATTCACGCCATAACCTGGCTAATAACACGATTTGTTCCGCATCTACTTCTGGCGCATCAAAACCAAACGCTTCTACACCAATCTGATGAAACTGCCGCTGGCGGCCTTTTTGTACGTTCTCATGCCTGAACATCGCGCCGCTATACCATAACCTTACTGGGCCGTTGTAGGTGAGGTTATGTTCCACCACGGCGCGTACGCAACCTGCCGTACCTTCTGGGCGCAACGTAAGTTTGTCACCGTTTAGTTTATCTTCCCAGGCATACATTTCTTTTTCAACAATGTCGGTATGCTCTCCAACTGAGCGCACAAATAAATCCGTAGGCTCAACTAATGGCATGCGAATATTTTTATAGCCATATTGTGCAAGTACGCGCCTAGCAGTGTCTTCCAGCCTGAACCACAGTGGTGTGTGTTCAGGCAAAATATCATAAAAACCTTTGATACTCTGGAATTTTGATGGCTTAATTGCTTTAGGTTCAGACTTTGCAGTATTACTAACTGATTGGTTTTGATTGATTTGTTCTACCATCATGCGATTGCTTTAATTGGAATAGTTTTGTTTACTGGCGCTGATACGTTTGGCGCTGTCATGCCTGAATAGTGTAACTTGCCGCCTTCGGCATAGTTTTTTTGTACATAGGTTTCAACAATCGCTTGGAACTCTTCTGCGATATGGTCACCTTTTAAAGTAACGGTTTTTTCACCATCCACGAATACAGGCGCAACCGGTGTCTCACCAGTACCAGGCAAACTAATGCCGATATTGGCTAATTTCGATTCGCCAGGGCCATTAACGACACAGCCCATCACTGCCACGCTCATGTTCTCAACACCCGCGTATTGGCTGCGCCAAACAGGCATTTGATTACGCAGATAGGTTTGAATTTGCATAGCAAGTTCTTGGAAATAAGTTGAGGTTGTGCGACCGCAACCTGGGCAAGCGGTGACCAAAGGTGTGAATGAACGTATACCCATCGTTTGCAGAATTTCTTGGGCTACTATAACCTCTTTGGTACGAGATTCATTAGGTTCAGGCGTTAGAGAAACACGTATCGTATTGCCGATGCCTTGCTGTAAAAGCAAAGCTAGGGCGGCTGTTGAAGCTACGATACCTTTAGACCCCATGCCAGCTTCGGTTAAGCCTAAATGCAATGGATAATCGCTTCTTGTTGCAAGCTCAGAATAGACTTTAACCAAATCTTGTACATTGCTCACTTTGCAAGAAATGATGATTTGATTGGGTGACAATCCAATATCAACCGCTTGCTGCGCACTCTCGAGTGCTGATTGGATCAAAGCCTCGCGCATCAACGCATCAGACGATAACGGCTCAGCGAGCTTGGCATTATCGTCCATCATCTGCGCCATTTTAGCTTGGTCTAAACTACCCCAGTTAACGCCAATACGAACTGCTTTTTTGTACTGAATTGCGGCCTCAATCATGTAGGCAAATTGCTCATCACGCTTCGAGCCTTTGCCTACATTGCCTGGGTTAATTCGATACTTAGCTAAGGATTCTGCACAATCTGGATATTGCGCTAATAACTTGTGTCCGTTGTAATGAAAATCACCTACTAACGGCACATTGCAACCCAATGAATCCAAGCCGCGACGAATGTTGCCAACTTGTGCGGCTGCTTCTGGTGAGTTGACCGTAATACGCACAACTTCACTACCCGCTTGCCACAGTTCAAATACTTGCTTGATCGTGCCTTCTGCATCAGCAGTATCGGTATTGGTCATACTTTGCACTACGACGGGAGATGCCAGTGTGCCGAATAAACCTCCACCGACTGGCACATGGCCTATCATCACCTGCAAAGTGTTGCGTGGCTGATTAAGATGAAATGAATTCAACGACAACTCCAAAACCTTAATATTTATTGTAAAACAAGACGTGCAACATTGTTTTTAGTGTAGCCAGTTAAGTCCAGCGGCTTACCTAAAAATGTCAGCTTAGTGGCCTTAGCATTGCCAACTAACACTTTAAATGGCGGCTCTCCATCAAAACCATCGGCACTACCAGCTTCTAATAATTTTTCATAAATTACTATGCCTGATTGGTCACTTACACTTACCCACGTTTGCTCATCCACAGTGACAGTCACTTTTTTTGTAGCTAAACTAGGATTCAATTTTACTGTTGTTTTAATCTCGCTGTTTATAACCTCTGTAGACTGAGTCTCAGGAGTTTGTACAGTATTTGCCTTCAATGTATTGCTATCCAACGCTGACGAAGGTGTTAACAGTTGTTTATTTGGTGGCACTGGACTGACAATATTAGATGTAGCCACATCCTCTTCAACAGCGCTCGTCGCAGACGTCAACTCCTCTAAAGTAGAAGCATCTAAACTTGCACCCGCCTGCCTTTCAGCGGCTGGCAGAGCAACCTCAGGTAGCGCAACTACTTCTGTTGGCACCGTTGACAAAGCAACCGATTGCGGCTGCGCGTCAGCCGCGGGTTTAGGCATGTAATCTACATAAAATAACCAAGCCAGTAAAAACAATAACACCAATATGCTGCTTAAAATGTATATGAGCCATGGCTGGCTATCTTTCCCAGACACGACCTCATACACAGAAGAATGTACGTTTAAATTGTTTGGTGCCTTATCTGGCATTTGAGCACGGTAACTTGCTAACAATGGCTCAGCATCAATCTCTAACAATCGCGCGTAATTACGGATAAAGCCACGCGTAATCATTGCTTCTGGCAACAGAGCAAAGTCATCTGTTTCCAACGCGGTAATTTGTTTAATACTGATACGTAAACTATTGGACACATCTTTTTGTGTCATTTTTTTGGCATTTCTTGCTGCCAACAACACCTCGCCAAGCGGCGCATGAGTTAATGGCGGCTCACTTGATTGTGACAAACCATAATCACCAATTACATTTTCATCTACCATCATTATTTTCCACTTTGCAACAATTTAGCTTGCTCGGAATCAGGGTATTGGCGTCGTAGTTGCAATGCGTAGCTTGCCTCAGCATCCTTTGCACCAACTACACGCTCGATTTGAATCGCCAACCATAACATTTCAGGCCCAGGCTGTCCAAGCATCGCATTTTGCAAGGTTTTTTTAGCACCTGCAACATCATTTCGCTTAAATTGCAGTGAGGCGAGCTGATAAGCCGCAGTGCTTGATAGCGGCTCGATTTGCAAAGCCTTTTGAAAATAGACCTCAGCATTTACAGTATCTTTCTTGCGTGCAGAGCAGATTCCTGCGTTGGTATAAGCCATTGCAGGTGTTGAGTACAACGGATTTTTAACAGCGGCTAAAAACTCTTTAATTGATTCGTCAATACGATTTTTTGCGCATAAAAAGCTACCGTAATTATTATGCGACTCTGAATTAGTCGGTTCAAGTTGTACGGATTTTTTAAAGTTCTTCTCAGCGATATCATCTTGACCGAGTGCCGCATGCACTAAGCCTAAGCCATTGTAAGCCAATGCAAAATCCGGGTCGATACGTGAAGCTTCCGTAAATTCTTCCAACGCTATTTCTAGTTGCCTTTGTTGATAATAAACAGCACCTAAGTCAGTATGGGCACGGGCACGCGCTTTTAGATTTTCATTATATTTTTCATTTTGTTTTTGACTTGCACATCCGGCCATAATACAACCGACCAGACACATTAAAAAAAATAAATTAAAGAATCTGGGAGCCTTTAAGGAGTTATTGCTTGCCAATAAAAATTTATTTACAAAAAGACTTTTACCTAAAGTGCTGTTCATGCAACCGCCTCAATTGGAATTTTTTTAGAAGTACGTTTTGTCTTATCCAATACTTTACCAGCTAATTGACCGCATGCAGCATCAATGTCTTCACCGCGTGTTTTACGCACTGTCACTACATAGCCAGCTTGCATCAAAATATCACGAAACACCCGAATATGGCTAGCTTTAGAGGTGTCGTAACCACTATTAGGGAACGGATTAAACGGGATTAAATTAAATTTACAAGAGACGTTTTTGACAACTTCCAATAATTGGTGCGCATGCTCAACCGTATCATTTA
>JANOHT010000219.1:0-9702 GCA_031406605.1 Methylotenera sp.
ATATGCTCGTACTGCATCAAGCATATGTCCAGTGGGTAAATCCGTTAACACACGACGACGCACCATAAATTCAACGGCAAACATGAGAGCGACGAGGGGTAGTGTAAGGAAGTTTACAAAAATCGACCATATAGTGAGCGGTGCAAGAAAAAACAATACCGTTGAAATGACAATAATCATCGCAAAAAAATACACCCAAGCTACCGTAACTTGGCGAGCATAGCGTATATGAGCCAGAGGTAAGGCTTCATCGCCGTTAATCATTTCGGCGAAATGCACACACAAAGGCTTACGGTCTTTTTGTAGCGTTCGAGCAAAAGTGAGCAACAAAATCATCATCAGACCAATATCCTGCATCCAGAACATAATGTCTGTGTGCTGCCGAACAAATGACCAAGAAAACCAGCAAAAAAAAGTGGTCGCTAGCAATAAGCCGAACGCTTTCATGCGCGAGGTTGTATGCCAAGCGTAGGTAACGGCCATCAAAAAAACAGGCATCAATGCCAATACTGCACCTAGTGTACTGGCCTGACCCGACGTGTTGACGTGGTGTACTAGCAGTGCGTAAGTCACAATAATCAGCGCTACGCACAGCCCGCGCCCGACTCTAATGAATTTAGACATATCGCATCGTGGATGCACTATTTTGTTTTGTGTAAGGCAACGTGCTCTGCCAAATGACGTAATGAGCTAAAAATTTGGTGGTTATCTTCGCTATCTGATTTAAGTTGTAATCCATAACGCTTAGATACGACCAGAGCAACCTCAAGTATATCAATAGAATCTAAGCCAAGCCCTTCACCATACAGCGGTGCGTCAGGCTCAATTTCAGCTGCACTGACATCCAGATTTAAAGCCTCTACCAGTAGTTCAGCAATTTCAAGTTGCAATGTTGGATTATTTTCTACCATGATTGTCTTTTAGTAAAATAAATTCACTCTGTATGAGCAAACTGTTGAAAGATTAATAATACAGTATAGTTAATTTCCTATATTTCGTAAAAAATTCAATAACACCAAATTCACAGTATCTGAAACCAGCAAAAAGTTGGCGGAAGAGATGGGATTCGAACCCATGTTAGGCTATTAGCCTAAACACGCTTTCCAGGCGTGCGACTTAAACCGCTCATCCACTCTTCCGGAAAGGATATTGCGAAAACGGACGAATTATAGTGCATATTGGGACAAAACCCTATATGCCAATCTAGTGTTTGTATGGGCTATCACAGTCTAGATGGAAGATATGATGTGCTATAAACAAGCAGATAATGGGGATATAACAGCCATAAAAATAGCACCAAAATTAAGGTGCTTATGAACAATTTGCAATGAGGCTTCAGCATGAAACATGTTATGAAATCAATGGTTATGAATCGTCTGAATTTAAGTTAACCAGATATAAGTTCTTGCACAGTGATTAAGTCGAAGTTTCCCTAAGTAACTGTTCAAAAATCTATTATTAATCACTATTTTTTAATTGACGCCTTTGCAAAAAATTTACTCTTGTACTGCATCTTTAATATCGTTAGCAATTTTTTTAGTGGCTTCCAGCGCTTTGTTAGCAGCTTCTCTAGTAGCTTCCATTGCTTTTTTCGCTGCATCCCTTGCAGATGCAATGGCATTATTAGCAACATCCTTACCAGATTGGGCTGCATTATCAGCGGCTTCCTTGGCTTTGTACGCTGCCTCTTTAGTAGCTTCGGCTGCTTTTTTAGCAGATTTCTCAGCTTCAAGTGCAGCCTCCTTAGTTGTTAAAGTGGCTTTTTTGGTTGCGTCTGCAGCTTTCTGAAAAGCTATTTTGGCGGCCTCCTCTGCCTCATAAGTAGCTTGCCTCGCCGCTTCAACCGTTTGTTGTGATGCTTCGTTAACGGCCCGTTCGGCTTTATCTAGCGCTACCCTAGCAGCTTCAGCTGCTCTTTGAGCGGCCATACGAGCATCCTCTGCAGCCAATTTTGCACTTTCTTCTACTTTCTGCATGGATGTCTTGGATTCTTTGACGTCGTTTGCAGCACTGCTTTCCTCGGCTTGTGCACTTACGCTAACAACTAATATCGAAAAAACTATCCATTGCATTATTTTCATTGCTTATTTTCCTCATAACTTCTAAACAATTGTATTGATGGCTAAGCTATTGCTTCAAATTCAGTTTGTTTCAACAGGTTATACAGAAACCTAATCAGTGTTACAAGTTTTGATTCCGAACAACCTATAAGCCGGACAGAAGCTAAACACAGCAGTCGCCAGCAAAACGACTCCGACCCAACCCCACACACCAATATAGCCCTGCAAAGTCATACCAATCAGCGCAAGGCCAATAACCGCTCTTATCATACGGTCAGTACCGCCAACATTCACTTTCATCTTCTACTCCAATTCATTTAGGCTAAAAACTTATTACGTAATTTACGTAAAATCTGTAATGTCAGCCAACCATCTTGGAACCACTTACCTATGCGGTGAGACCGCATCACTTTGAACAGAACTGCGCAACTGCCTAACATCAGAAATGGATGCTTTTTTATAAACTTTATTACCACGAGTCCTTTGTCAGCTAACGCTATCGAGGGACGCAAGACCTCAATTGTTTCTGCTAGCACCGCTCGCTGTTTTGCAACTTCTAAAACTAAGTTATTACGTTTTCGAGTTAACCTTTGAAGATTCTCGTTCATGGTAAGTGTTCTTCACGGGAGTCCAGCTCGTTCACGTCTTTGAGTAATTCAGACATACTTACTGAAAATAGTTTAGGCTTATTTTTTACTTTGTGTTTAGCGAAAAACCATGCCACCAAACCTATTAGCAAGAAAGCCAAGGCTAGCGAACCTAATGCCTCTAAGCGATGCGTTTCCCAAAAAACAACTACAGTGAACATCACCACGAGCAATAAACCAACCGCAACACAAAACACGGCGGCTATATACCAAGCGACTACTGAAAATAAATACGCCCTATCTTCTTCAAGCTCTGTTGATAAAAGCTCCAGACGAGTCCGAACCATACTTAGCAACGTAGTTGCAAGCATGGTGAGTGACTCTAGCAACCCTTTACTTTCATTGGGTGTTGTTTCAGTCATGTTAAACAACTAGCGTCGACTTATAAGCAAACCGATAACCAAGCCAATACTGGCAGCTAGACCAACTGATTTCCATGGATTTTCATGCACATAGACATCCGTAACTTTAGCGGCCTCCTTGCTTTTAGTAACCAACGCCTCCCGAGCATCTGCCATTTTAGCTTTCGCAGCCTTAATTGACTCCTCAGTCTTGGCGCGCACCTCAGCAAGCTTTTCGCCTCCTTGATTTGCTGTTGCTTTCAATAGCGCTTCTGCATCGGCTACAACCACCTTAAAATCGTTAACTAACTGCTCTTTATTTACTTCATTAGATTTTTCCATGACATTCTCCTTTTAACATCCTTTTGCACGACGCAGAAGTGCCTCTTTCCCTAAACGAACTACGTACTAGTTAGACAAGAACTACCTCCTAAAGTTGTAAATTTTAACCATCTGACTATCCAGACTATTACTCAAAATTAGCTACATTTAAGGCTAATCTGAGATTGGCCACCAAAACACGACCTTTTGATGTTTTTTGGTATCCACATTGACCCATTGCTCCTTAACATCCCCATTGCGCTCAGCGGTCACCAGATACTTGCCTTGCGGCAAATTCGCCAGAAGATAAGGTCCATCGGTGACAATATCAAGCACTAAATCTCGATGGGAGTCCTGAACCTGCAAATGAATACCCGCCAGCAACTCTTCCCTTGTCTTGAGCTTTTGTATAAACACAATTTCCAGCTGATAATCCTTGGCTACGTTTCTCATCATTGCAGCCTCTGATTGACCAATGCCACCGGAGAGATAAGCCACACTGCCAGCCACCTTAGGTTCAGGTAATGAGGTAATTGACCCTAACGCATACATTGGCAACGCTAGGCCACAAATCAACACCGTTAGTACACTAGCAAATCTTGCATCCTTCATGATAGCGTCACCTTCCTAGGTTTATGGACTCAACCGCATTACGACACATTGATGCTGCGCCTCTTAGAGGCTTCAGCCTTAGGCAACGTAATTTCAAGAACGCCATCTTTCAAGTTTGCGGAAGTTTTAGAAGCATCTACGGTTCCAGGCAAAATAACTGAACGTGCAAATGACGAACTAGAAATCTCATGCCAACGATAATCACCTTTCTCCTCTTTTTTTTCGCTACTGGATTGACCTTTAATAGTAAGCAAGTTGTCAGTGAGTGAGACATCAATATCTTTCTTGTCGACGCCTGGAACTTCAGCGCGCACTAAGATATCTGCATCTCTATCAACGACATCAATTGTAGGTATGCGCTGTCCTTTAGCCTCAAAAAAGCTATCTATTAATGGAATATCATCCCAACGCCACATCGATGGCCGACCCCTACCAAAAAAACGATCAACAGCTCGTTCCATCTCTGCAATTGGGTGATGTAGCGCTGGCCATGAGTCCTTAGCTACGTCTTTGTTTGTTGTCACTGGAACGTTTCCTTTGTTATCTGTGCCCATCATTTTCTCCTATAAATACCAATTAATTAGCTCATTTCACTAAGCGTCCAGCCACGCCCTCTTTGGCTGGCTGGAGAGTGATCCGTAAGCAATACCTATCGAATTCGTCTAAAACACTAAAAATTAATTCGCTATCAAAGCGCGCACTATTCATACCTATTACCTCAAAGTGGTGACCAATCACTGAGAGAAAGTTTAAATAAGGATTAATCTATCCATCCAATATCAGAGAAATATCCCTCAGTTGCGGTAACAATCTTGATATATGTTGCCGAACCAACCTACTGGGTTCACAACCCAACAACTCAGCATTAGCTTTATTACAGCTAAAATCATGCCATTCTGTAAAAGCGTGATTACCGCCAAATCTTTTTCTGTATCTTTATAGTTAACGCTACTCAATAACAAGGTGTTGTTTAATACGGCGCTCGTTTTGTAGCGTTGAATATTGTCTGGCTGAGCAATCATTTACCTTTCCCCACTCCCACACCAATTTCCGCCTCAGCATCCAACCAGTCTTGCACCTCATGGCCAGGTTCATAACCTCGTGCTTCTGCTTTGTAATAAGCCGATATGGCGATGCGTGTAACCCTGTCCTCACTTTCCAAGTCCTGCTTAGATTCAGCACCAATTACTGGAATAAATTTGTGTGTCTTCTTCCGGGCTGATGTCAAAAGTTCCATAATTACCTCCGATATATTTTGCAAAAAAACAGGTTATGCACACTAAAGAATGAGCCGCGACCCTACGCCATTCAAACGCACCGCTGATGGATGTAATCTACTTGACTAGGCAAAATGAGTAAATTCGTGCTAACACGTAAGGGCTTGCCCTTATATGCATGCGATTAATAGACATAGCGCATATTTTTATCTAGACTGATACCGTTAAGTGCCTAATTTATTTTGATTGGGATACCGTGGCTCATCCATTTAAGGACGTGAATTTTGAAGAGCTGTTTGATGCAGCTGCGGATGCAATGCTACTGGTAGATAGCACCGGTCATGTCATTCAAGCTAACTCTGCAGCACAACAATTACTGGAATACTCCAAAAAAGAAATATGCGGCCTCGAAGTTGAAGCACTTATACCGGCTAGTTTCCGTAACTATCATCACCAACACCGAAGTGCTTTTTTTGAAAAACCCGAAAAACGCTCTATGGGTAACGGCAAAGACCTATTTGCATTGAGCAAAAGTGGTAAAGAACTGGCAGTGAGTATCGGGTTAAGCCCCATAAAAACACAGCAACAACTCTTTATCCTCATCACATTTTATTCCGCAGATAAACGCCATAATGCCGAACAGGCGCTGCGAACCAGCGAAGAGCGACTACGTATCGCCAAACAAGCAGCAAATCTTGGTGTATTTGATTACGATATTCAATTGAATATTGTGCATTGGGATGAAAGGATGTGTGAACTTTGGGGTGAAAAATCTAGCGAGTCAATTAAGTACAAGAAATTCATATCTACAGTTCACCCGAATGACCGAGCTGTCATACAAGTGGCAATGGATCGGGCGATTAACCCTGCCAACAACGATGGGTTCTTAGCAGAGTTTCGCATCCTTAGCCCTAACTCCGATGCTGAGAGGTGGGTAACCACAACAGGTAGGGTTTACTTTGAAGATGGTCATGCAACTAGACTTGTAGGGGTTGCGCAAGATGTAACCGAGCTCAAAAAACTGGAAAAAAATCTTCAAGAACAGCGTGCTGAAACTGAATCAGTGTTTAAACAACAGGTGGCAGCTCAAACGGCTTCAGCCATAGCGCATGAGCTTAATCAGCCTTTAGCAGCAATTTCAGCATACAGTGAAGTGGCGCTACATGCCCTAAATGAGTTTGGCCACAATCCAAGCACTTTAAAACGAGCGCTTGAAGGCTGCGTTGCGCAAGCGCAGCGTGCGGGAACAAACTTGCACGAGCTACTAGCATTTTTACAGGCAGGTGAATTGATTACCGAAAGACTGGATATAAATGACGCGGTAAAAGAAGCAGTCAACATTGCAAGAAGAGATGGCTATAAAGAGTTTGCGCTAAAACTTAAATTGGAACAAAACATGTCTACTGTTTTGGCTAATCGCATTCAAGTGCAAAAAGTGCTTGTTAACCTGCTAAGAAATGCAGTAGAAGCGATGCGTGGCGCAGGCATACCTAACTCTGCTATCACCATTACAGTCAGAACCAATAAAGACATGAATATGGCTCACATCACAGTGCAGGATAGTGGTTACGGACTTGATACTGAAACTGCCAAACGTGTGTTTGAACCTTTTTTTACTACCAAGCCTACCGGAATTGGTATGGGCCTAGCGGTTAGTCGCGCACTCGCTGAGGCGAATGGGGGGCAGCTTTGGCTCGAACCAAATAAGAGGCCTGGAGCCACATTTCACTTTACCCTACCATTCGCACCATGAGCCATTCTGAGATCACCGTTTTCATCGTAGATGATGACCCTGCAATACGGGATTCCCTCATGTTGATGTTAGTCCAAGAGCATTTTACCGTGAATGCTTTTGAAAGTGCTGAGACCTTTCTTGCAGCCTGTAAGGCTGATAGTTGTGGTTGTGCGATTATTGACATCCGTATGCCAGGCATGGATGGCATGCAACTTCAAGAAACACTTTCAAAACTTAATATTCCGTTATCCGTAATTTTTCTTACAGGGCATGGAGACATCCCGATGAGCGTCAAAGCAGTGAAAGCTGGCGCGATAGACTTTCTTACAAAACCCGTTACTCGTGAAAAACTTTTAAGCGCCATAAAGTCTGCAGCTTTGGAGTCTGAAAAAAAACTATTAGAGAAATCCCACCATGAGGAAGCCCTATCTCATCTAGCTGTGCTTACCGACAGGGAGCGAGATGTTATGGCTTTAGCGCTGCAAGGTTTCCCCAACAAAAAAATTGCGCGTCTTTTGGGAATTAGCCATCGCACAGTGGAAATTCACAAATCCAAAATCATGCATAAAACTGGGGCAGTCAATTTGCTTGATCTGGCACGTATAGTCCATCAGGGTGATTTGAGCAGTTAGATTGATTGTGAGTTACATAATAGACTTTTACCTTAAATTAAGTCATTAAGATACGTGCTCGCGCGGATTACTTAGTTGAGAAATTCTTGTTACTGTGCCTAAACAGCACCGCAGAATTATCATAGAGGTAGTTCAATCATGTCTTTACCTAAAATACAAACGAGCATTTTCGAGGCAATATTAGCAAGACGCTCAGTACGCAGTTATAAAGCGCGAAGGGTAGAAAGAACCACAATTGACACACTACTGGAAGCTGCCGTGCGAGCACCTACCGCCATTCATCAAGAACCTTGGGCTTTTGTTATCATTCAAGACAAACTGCTATTAAGAAATCTATCAGATCGAGCTAAGCCACTGTTTCTTGCTGAAGTTCGTGCAAACGGTTTAGAACGCTCTGGTCACTCTTTTGACATTTTTGATTACCCAGATTTCAATATTTTTTATGATGCAGGTACACTCATTCTCATTTGTGGAAAGACAACATCACCATCCTTCGTTGCGGACTGTTGGCTTGCCGCAGAAAACCTGATGCTGGCAGCTTGTGCAATGGGTTTGGGAACATGCGTGATTGGTAGCGCACTACCCGTTTTTAATATTCCAGAAGTTAAATTACAACTTAACATCCCAGAGTTGTTCTCTGTAGTAGCGCCCATTATTGTAGGTTATCCTGATGATGAAATTACGCCAGTTTCGCGAAAACCCCCTATAGTCTTGGAAAACATTCCTGCTACTCAAAGTATTTGATAAAACAACACTGCGCCCAAGCCACATTGATGGCCTAAATGATTAATCTTTAATAATCAAATGCTCATCACCTTGTAGATGTATTGTGCTTAAAACACAAATACCAGCGTCCTAGCTATGTACTGGGTGGCCGTGATGATAGTGTTTACTTATGATTTTGCGAATCTCCTTAATGCGGTAAAACGGAGTAGTCACAATTACCAATACCTCACCATGCGCCATTTTTTCTTTAAACTTATCTAGATTAGAATTTAATAAATTAACGCCCAATAAAGCAGCACCAATCGCTACAAAAGCAGCCCCCGAAATTGTGGTGACTGCCAAAACAACGTACCACTTAGAGTTTGTATACCAAAGTGGAGAAGTTGTTAGCCAAGGAGGGAAGTTTAATACATACAAACCCGCTAATAATCCGAATATTGCACCATATAAAACCCCCCGCTCTCCCTCATGCAAAGTATTGGTTTTTTCAATCGAGGTTGCTGGCGGCAGTTGACCAAGATCAGTACCAGGTCTTGCCAAGAAATGAATATGCTTATCTTCAACACGAGCAAGAAGCAATTCTTTTCTCACCTGATTGGCAGTTTTAACATCGTGTAGCAAAAATTTTAATTTAACATTCATTTCGTTCTCCTTCACACATAATAAATACGTTCAAATATTGCATTTGCATATTCCTAGACTAAGTAAATCTCTACCCTGTCATGGGAAAATGACATGATCAGTTGGCCAAGTACCTCCATAGACGGCTTCAGGATGTTTTTTGGCAACCAATTTACGAATCTCCTTAGTTCTATAAAAAGGCACTAGCAATATCATCAGCACTTTGCCTTCCGCAATCTGGTCTTTATAAGGTTTAATTCGATGGTTAGGTACATGTGAAGCCACCATTCCTGCCCATAATCCGCCACCTATGAAGCCTACTATGCCGCCAATCAATACTATGATGATTGGCGATGGATTGGAATATGGCCATAATGGTATCCACGCTGCTAAAAATCCAATAGCAGCGCCTAGTAATGCACCCAAACCCATCCCAATCACCCAACCATCAACCAACTCCGTGCGCTCAGAAACAGTTGCTTCTGGCAAGTCGCCCAATTGCGTTGAGGGGCTTGCAAGAAAGTGGATACGTTTAGCGCTAAGACTAGCTAGCAAAAGGTCGCGCATCATTGAACGTGAACTCTTAACATCCGGTAATACGAAATATAATCGGCGATTCATTTGAAACTCCTTTCTGGCTAAAGCCAGTATACAAATACAAACAGCAACAACCACACCACGTCCACAAAATGCCAGTACCACGAAACTGCCTCAAAAGCGAAGTGGTTATCATTGGTAAAATGTCCTGCAAGTACACGTCCCAAAATCACGCTCAACATAATGGCGCCCA
>JANOHT010000235.1:0-2410 GCA_031406605.1 Methylotenera sp.
GGTTGATGCATCTAATGATAATACTGGTGAAGGATTAATCATTGATGGTGATAAGCTTGAGCTGCATCTTGATAGAAAAATGCGCGCTATCGGTAACGCCTCTATCACCCGAGGCAAACAAACTATTTTGGGCGATGTGATTGATTATGATGTGCAAAATGATGAGTTGCACGTTACCGGCAACGCAAGTATTAACGTAGGTAATGCCAGCTTAACTGGCCCTGAGCTTAGTATGCGCTTATCTGAAAGCATTGGTGAAATGCGTGACGCGTCCATCAGCTTGAAGAACCCAATGGCCACTCAATCAAGTAATGAGAGTTCTTCACAGCCAGTCACAAGCAGCTCAGAAAGATTTTCCCAACGATTAGGCAATCTGCAAAACCAGCAAATTGGTGGCGAATCTTTATTGTCTAGCAGTCAGCTCTCACCATTAAATACCGAATCAGAAGAATCCTTAATTGAATCTGGCTCAGTTCAAACTTCAGCATCGCAAGCGCCGCAATCACGTGGTGATGCTAAAGCCATACTTTTTGAGGGTCAAGATAAAAAACGTCTGATTGATGCGCGCTATACCACTTGCGCAGCTGGTGTAGATGACTGGTACATTAAAGCAAAAGAGATAAGACTTAACGACTACACTGAATCCGGCGTTGCTAAAAACGCTTATATCGAATTTAAAGGCGTGCCATTTATTTATACCCCATGGGTTAGCTTTTCATACAACAACCAGCGTAAAAGCGGATTGCTGGCACCTACAGTTGGCAGTACTAGCCGTAGCGGTTTTGAAGTTTCGACCCCGTTCTACTGGAATATTTCACCCAATATGGACGCAACAATGGCAACGCGTGTATTGAGTAAACGTGGTGTGCAACTACAAGGTGAATTTAGATATTTAGAAGAAAATTTTTCAGGCATTGACAGCTTAGAATACTTGCAAAACGACAATCTTAGCGATGAAAACCGTTATTACGCAAACCTTAAACATCAGCATAATTTGGGTAATGGCTGGTCTGCTGGCTACAGTTTAGAAAAAGTATCGGATGATCAATACTTTTCTGAATTATCAACCCGAATCGTCACCACCAGCCGCATTAATTTGCCACAGCAATTTAATGTAGACTATGCAGACGACACTTGGCAATTTAACGCACTTGCACAAAAATATCAGACTTTAGATGATTTATCTTATCCATATGAGCGTTTGCCGCAACTAACCCTCAAAGGTAATAAATATTATGGCGATGTAAATGCTGATTTATACACACAGCTTGTTTCGTTCGACACTAACAGTGACTCTCCAGTTAACGTAACGGGAACTCGCTTCACAGTCTATCCAAGCATTAGCGTTCCTTTCAACAAATCATATGGTTATGTCACCCCTAAATTCGGTGTGCATCATACTAACTATAGTTTGAACAACATTGCTAACAACTTGCAATCGCAACAACGCACACTACCTATATTCAGTCTGGATACTGGCCTGTATTTTGATCGTGACGTTAAACTAGGCAGAAGTGATTACTCGCAAACAATCGAACCTAGAATGTACTATGTATATATTCCCGATAAAAAACAATCAGATATTCCAATTTTTGACACCAGTGAAGCCGACTTAAACTTCACTACTTTATTCAGTGAAAACCAATTTACAGGTAATGACCGTATAAACAATGCCAACCAGTTAAGCTTAGCGTTAACCACGCGCTTAATTGAAAGCAGCACAGGCACACAGCGCTTGTCAGCTGCTATTGGTCAGCGTTATTATTTTGCAGACCAAGTTGTAAGTATGCCAGGTGAAGATTTTAGAAAGAACAATAGCTCTGATATTATTGCCGGCCTCTCTGCCAATTTAAAAACCAGCTGGAATGTAGATGCTTTTTGGCAATACAACACCGATGATTCAAACTCGGTTCGCACCACCTTAACGAGTCGATTTAATCCTGAACCAGGTAAATCACTAAATCTAAGCTACAGCTATAGACGTGATTCACTTGATCAATTTGACATTTCTGGTCAATGGCCGTTGGGTCGTGGCTGGTATGGCGTTGGTCGAGTAAACTATTCATTACGTGAGAATCAGTTAATCGAAACCCTTGCTGGTATAGAGTATGATGCTGGTTGTTGGCAAACTAGAACTGTATTGCAACGTGTAAGTACTGCTACTGCGGATGCCAACTATGCGTTTTTCTTTCAGCTTGAGTTAGGTGGCCTAGCCTCTATTGGTGCTAACCCGCTGAGCGTAATCAAGCGCAATATTCCAGGATACGTGAGCACGGGTCTCATCCCAGAAACTTATCAACAACCTTATTACGAGTAACTATTTTGCGCACTTTTATAAAATTCTTATTATTAGCATCTGCTTTGCTTTTGCCTGTGAGTCACTTTAACGCAATCGCTGCAGAAGTGATTA
>JANOHT010000038.1:0-3557 GCA_031406605.1 Methylotenera sp.
ACTGTCGCGTAACCGCCTGACCAGCTGGCCTGCGAGCTTACGTTTTTCCACGCCATCCGCATCAATATTCCACTCTGGTGCATCCATGTTATCAATTGAGATAAACGTTGGCTCGCCGCCCATTGTCAGGCGAACGTCGCCTGCATTCAATTCAGCATCTATCTCATGACCTAGTGCATCAATTTGTGCCCACTGCTCTTCACTGTAAGGCTTGGTGACGCGCGGATCTTCATGAATACGCGTCACACAGTTACTAAAACTGAACTCAATATTGGCCTGGCCAGTATAACCACCCGTCACTGGCGCAGCGCTTACATAGTCTGCCGTACATGCCAACGGAATATGCCCTTCGCCAGCGAGCAAGCCAGAAGTCGCATCCAGGCCTATCCATCCTGCGCCTGGGATATAGACTTCAGCCCACGCATGCAAATCTGTGAAGTCTTTTTCTGTGCCTGACGGGCCATCCAATGACTTAATGTCGGCTGTGAGTTGCACTAAATAACCTGACACAAACCGTGCGGCCAAACCCATATGACGCATTGCCTGCACTAGCAACCAGGCTGAATCACGGCAAGAACCGAGCGCTTTACTCAGTGTTTCTTCACAAGTTTGTACACCTGCTTCCATACGAATAGAATAATTGACCGTCTGATTGACACGCTGATTCAAGTAAACCAAAAAGTCGACTATCGCTTTTTTACTGCCATCAATCTGCCCAAGCCATGACGCAAACAACGGCCCATTTTCACGAACTTCAAGGTAAGGCGCTAGCTCTTTGCTTAATTGCTCTGGATAGGCAAAAGGATAGTTTTCAGCGTATTCCTCTAAAAAGAAATCGAACGGATTAATCACTGTCATTTCAGCGATTAAGTCGACCTCGATAGAAAGCTCAGTCGATTTCTCTGGAAAAACAACGCGGGCTAGATAATTACCAAATGGATCTTGCTGCCAGCTGATAAAGTGATTTTCTGGTGTGATTTTCAGCGAATAGGCGGTGACTGGGGTACGCGAATGTGCCGCTGGACGAAGCCTAAACACATGTGGCGCGAGCTGAATGGGTTTGTCATAGTGATAAGCTGTTTTGTGGTTAAGCGCGACTCTTATTGTCATTAGAACGTCACTTTCAGTAAGGTGATTATCAGCAAAGTGATGGTCAGTTGAGTCATTATTAACGATTACTTTCGGCTTGTAGCAAGCGCAGGCTTTCTTCAACGCCGGCTGCTTGGGTAAGTTCAGCTACGTTTTGTTTAGTAAAGAATCCATCAAAATCACCAAAACGCTGTACATATTCAATAATGAGGGAAGAATGCTCTGAAGCACTGGAGAAAATCTGCTTGAGGCCTTCTTCGCGTGAACCAATCACGTCTAGTAAAAAGTCCTTACCCTTAGCCCTAATCGCGTCCACTACGTAATCAATATTGATTTGGCCATTGGTTTCCCCATCCGCCACCCCGAGCGCAATATGGTGCAACCGCGGCCCATAGTTACGAACGAAATTTTCAGTGGGCGATGGCAATCCTACCAAATGATTCACAAAATAAGGGTGATTGGCAGCGGTAAACACCTTGGCTGGACTACGTCGCTCATCATTGTAATGTGCACTTTTAGTCACATTAGTTGAAGAATTCTGGCTAGTAATATCATACGAACCCCAGTAGAAATAACTGGAAAGCGTTAAATATTCAAGTATCGCCACTTCACGGTTCTGGCTGTAGATACGGGTCGCTAAATGATCGATTGGCTGAATCAGTTTATCCAGCCCAAGTTTTGCTTGCGTTTCCTTTGCCTCAAGATAGCCACGATTAACGTCATTGTGGATGACACTGACGCCTAAAGCATAAACGCGTATTTCTTCAGGCGGCCGCTCCCAGTAACCCACGATGTTATGCGTATAAGGCGATGGCTTAACAATGGCCATATTACCCGGCAATTCTAATTTACGGATTTGATCCTGATTAAAAAAACGAATCTCCCGTGCCTTTTGCAACTCCAGCACTTCATGTTGATTAGTGACGCGAAAAATCTCGCCCATATAACGCGAATTGGGCTTATGTGCACCTATGGGGTAAACCTCGTTAAGACTGCGAAAAATGCCGTGTATATTCGGGTCTCGGACCTCTCGCACCAAAATATCAGGTGAGTTCATGTCGATACGCAGCACATGCGTCCAGTGCGACTCTGACTCTAGGGTGACTAGATAATGATACGGCGTCATCAACGCTAATTCACTGATGTAAGCCACTGAACAGCCAGGCTCAACGGTAATCATCATTGCATCAATCTCATGAATCATATCGGTTAAGCCGATACGATCACGATCTTCTAACAGCTTGGGTAAAAATTCTTCAAACCATGGCGAGTTAACTTTGTCGCCATGGCGTTGATGTTGCAATGAGTTCATCTAAAAAGTCCGTACAGAGTTTAAGTATATCCATGCTATGAAACTGAGGACAACAATCGCCGTTTATTGTTGCATTTGCGTTATTTCTTGTACTTTAAAATTAAGCGATAACTGAACATCATCCAATTCACGAATCACACGACTAATTGGACAGGCATCTCGATAGTCTAACCCAGTAGCAAGCCGCACATGTACACCGTTAGACTTGCAATTATTCATCACATCGAAGCTCTGCCAGCCTTGTCCTATTATCCAGGCATCCGCCCAGCTGTGGTGCTCGATGCTGCCTGCATTAAACCAATAACCGTGTACTAACCTTGCAGGCACGCGCATCGCCCTACAACAAGCAACAAAAAGATGAGCGAAGCCTTCACTCAAAGCAGTCTTGGTAACGAACGTTTCAATAGCAGATTGCTTATTCTCATCAGCGCTTTTCATCCAGCTTATTTCTTCGACAATTGCATTCATCAAATCAGCAAGTACATTGATATTTACAACTTGACGATTCGCTAGAATGCTATTTACAAAACTTTTAATCTGGTTATCAGACTCCGTGAGCAATGTATTTCGCAAATAAATTGGTAAAGCCAAGTGGTTATTTACGGGCGGCAGGTCAAGATCCGTTTCCACTTCGCCACTCGCTGTAATAACCAACTCCTGATGCGGAGAATCTACAACCAGCATATGTGTTGTGTTACCAAAAGCATCTGTATGCTGAGTACTATGACCACTTACTTTTACTTGCCAGTTTTTAACCCGCTGACCAAACCCGTCTTGCGGGGTTAGCCGCAGTTGCTGAATCGTGTAGCCTAAAGGCTTGTTGAATGTATAACGAGTACTGTGTTCTATATTTAGCTTCATCACAACCCTCCCATTCAGTGAATATTCAATCTAACTTTGACTCTGCTCTAGCGTATGTTCTGATTCGTCAGCGCTCAATGAATCAGTGGTGGGTGAATCAAGGCTGGGCTCGTTAAGGCTAGGGGCGTTAAGACTGGGCTCATTAAGGTAGGTACGCTGAATCTGTATGCCAAGACGATTATTTTGTCTCAAGAACGCCTCTAAAAACTCATGTAGTCCATTGCGGAAAATATCCTCCATGCGTCCGTAACGCAATCCAGAGTACATCTCACCGGCTAAACGCTTACATTCATTG
>JANOHT010000079.1:0-6631 GCA_031406605.1 Methylotenera sp.
TATCGGTCGTCGTCCAAATGGCAAAAACATTGCAGCTGAGCTTGCTGGCGTTGTCGTCGATGCCCAAGGCTTTATTGCGGTCGATAAGCAAATGCGTACGAACGTGCCGCATATCTTTGCGATTGGCGATATTGTTGGCCAGCCGATGTTAGCGCATAAAGCAACGCATGAAGGTAAAGTGGCTGCGGAAGTGATTGCAGGACATAAAGTTGAATTTCAGGCGCTAGCTATTCCATCAGTCGCTTACACAGACCCTGAAAACGCATGGGCAGGCGTGACTGAAATCGAAGCCAAAGCCAAAGGTATTGAGTACGAAAAAGCCTCATTCCCTTGGGCTGCGAGTGGCCGTGCTATTTCGATAGCCCGCACTGAAGGCGCAACTAAGCTGATATTTGATAAAACCACACATCGCTTGATCGGTGCTGGTATTGTTGGTGTGAATGCAGGTGAGTTGCTGGCTGAAGCGGTATTGGCCATTGAAATGGGCGCTGATGCGCATGACTTAGGTTTAACAATCCATGCGCATCCAACTTTATCTGAAACTGTTTGCTTCGCGGCTGAGATGAAAGAAGGTACGATTACGGATATGTTGCCACCAAAGAAACGATAATTGTAAAAATTAAACTGCAGTGGATGAAAGCTTAAATGGAGATTAACTTATGAATAACAGGCATACTGAAGGAAAAGTGCATGTCTAGTGTTCGGTCGCTTACGATCACAGGTTACAAGTCTATCCGTGAATTGCGTGACTTTAAGCTGAATAATTTGAATGTGTTGATTGGTGCTAATGGTGCAGGTAAAAGTAACTTCATTAACCTATTTCGTATGCTCAACGAAATGTATGAGCAAAATCTACAGGTTTATGTGCAAAAACAAGGTGGACCAGATTCCTTGTTATATTTTGGGCGAAAAAATACTGATAAATTACATGCGGAATTTTACTTTTCGGCTAATGGCTATAAGTTTGATTTAATACCAACCGCAGATAATCGACTAATTTTTGAAAATGAATATAGTTGGTTTGGTGGTGTGTTTAGGCCCACAAGTTCTGCTTATGTGCTAGGACGAGGACATGTTGAATCAAATTTAAAAGAGGCTGCAGATAAATACTCGCCTTATGTACGAGGGTCTGTTCAGAACTGGCGTGTTTATCATTTTCACGATACAAGTGAAACAGCTAAGGTCAAGCAAGCTCACGCATCTAATCGTAATATCAGTTTAGAAATAGATGCGGCCAACCTCGCAGCTTACCTACGCATGCTCAAAGAGAGTTACGGTGCAGAATATAAACGTATCGTAGAAACTATCCGACTTGTCATGCCATTTTTTGATGATTTCGTACATAGGACGGGAGACCTAGAGTATGTTGAGCTTGAGTGGACGCAAAAGGGTAAGCCCGATCTTCCTTTTAAAGCGCACATGCTCTCCGACGGTAGCCTTCGTTTTATTTGCCTTGCAACATTGCTATTGCAACCTATTTCACTATTGCCCGACACCATACTGATTGATGAGCCAGAGTTGGGTCTGCATCCTTATGCAATTACGGTCTTGGTTGATATGTTCAAGCAAGTTTCAGAGTATAAGCAGTTAATTGTATCCACCCAATCTGTTGAGCTAGTGAACGAATTGTCACCAGAAGACGTGGTAGTCGTTGATCAGGAAGAAGGAGCTTCAATATTTAAACGTTACACTGAAGATGAGTTGTCCGGTTGGCTTGAAGAGTATTCAATGGGCGAAATTTGGAAACGCAATATTCTAGGCGGAAGACCTTAGCATGGTAGAAGTGATTATTTTTGCTGAGGGACAAACAGAAGAGGCATTTATTAAGCAAGTGGTTGCACCTGCATTACGCCATTTGCAGGTGTTTGTAAAACCACAAATGCTTAACACATCACAAACCTCAAAAGGAGGTGCTGTTAGTTTTGATAGACTTAAATTTAATGCGCGAAATACACTTAGGCAAAACAGTAATGCCGTTCTCAGCACCTTTCTTGATCTTTATGCGCTTGATGCAGAGTTCCCTGCATTTGAAGATGCGAAGAGAAAATCTGATGTTTATACGCGGGTGCAATGCTTAGAGCTTGCTTTGCAAGCAGCCATTGTGGAGCATGTTGGTTGCCGACTAGAGCGCTTCATTCCGCACATTCAGCCTTATGAGTATGAGGGACTACTTTTTTCTGACGTGGAAGCTTTAAGCTCCATTGAACCTGCTTGGTCAGCCAGTTTAATAAGTCTAAGAAAAGTCCGTGCTTCTGTTGAAACGCCAGAGCATATTAACGATGGTTACGAAACTAAGCCATCTAAAAGACTGGAAGACTTGTTGCATCCTAAATATAAAAAAACATCACATGGCCCTCGTGCTGCCAAACACATTACACTTGAGGTGATTGAGCGAGAATGCTTACATTTTAAGGTGTGGATGGATTCATTGAGAGCGCTGGGTTTATAGTGTGCAGATACTCAAGTGAGGTAAGAGTTGACTAATCCTGATTTCCTTCTGCAGTTAGTACAGCTACTACCTACGGATAGAGTTTTTACTGACCCTGTCGATTGTTATGCTTACGCATACGATAACTCCCGTATTTTTCACTCGCCAATTGCAGTGGTTTTTCCATTAACCACAGAAGAAGTTCAAGCAGTTATCAAGTTGTGTAATGCACATAAAATTCCTGTAGTCCCGCGCGGACGCGGCACAGGTACGGCCGGTGGCAGTGTGCCAGAGGCGGGTGGCGTGGCACTCTCGCTTGAGCGCATGAATAAGATTATCAGCGTCGACCCAGATAATCGTATGGCGATTATCGAACCTGGTGTACTGAATCAAGAGTTGCAAGATGCCATTAAATCTGTAGGTTTCTTTTGGCCGCCAGATCCATCCAGCGCAGCTTATTGCAGCATAGGTGGCAATTTAGCGACTTGCGCAGCAGGACCGCATGCAGTGAAATACGGCGTGGCGCGCGACCATGTACTTGGTTTAAAGGCAGTGACTGGTAATGGCGATATTATTAAAACGGGCTGTTACACCAGCAAAGGCGTGGTCGGTTATGATTTAACACGATTGCTGGTAGGCTCAGAAGGTACGTTGGCGGTTATTGTAGAAGCTACGCTCAAACTTACACCGCTGCCTAAACATACGGGTGGTTTAACTGCAGAGTTTGCGGATACGGGTAGTTGCGCACGCGCTATCGCAGCGATTATGGCGCAGCCTTATACGCCTAGTGCCTTAGAGTTTTTAGATAACGGTGCTTTAAATTTAATAAGAGGTCGTCACAAAAACTTATTACCTGAAAATGCGCGTGCTTACTTAATGATAGAAGTGGATGGCTCTCAACAAGAGATTGTTGAAGCAACCGAAGCGATATTGCAAGCGTGCCAAGTCGATGGCTTAATCGAAGCAAAGCGTGCTGAAGATACCAAGGCATTATGGGCGGCACGTAAGGCTTTATCGCCCTTACTTAAAGATATCGCGCCGAAGAAAATCAATGAAGACATTGCAGTGCCAGTTTCGCATTTGCCCGAACTACTCACGGGTTTGGAAAAGCTAGCGGCGCAATACCAGATTTCAAATGTCAATTTTGGGCATGCAGGTAACGGCAATATCCATGTAAATTTGCTAGTGAATCCGGATAATGCCGATGAAATGAAACGTGCTTACGCCTGCTTAGATGAGGTGTTCAGCTTGGTGCTGTCATTACAGGGTACGTTATCAGGCGAACATGGTGTGGGAATGGCAAAGCGTCCGTTCATTTCACGTGAGATTGATGAACCCACGATGAACCTGATGAAAGCCGTTAAGTTAACTTTTGACCCAAGTAATATATTGAACCCAGGCAAGATATTTCCAAAAAGTTAACTAGAAAAAGTTAACTAAATTCACAGAGTTAGCTATTTAATTACAAGCCACTTCTTTAAGCGACGCCTCTGGAAACTCTGACTTTAACTGATTAAGCTCAGCAATTTGATTAGCCCCGAGATTGCTAAACAGCAAGCTGGAATGGCCTTTACCTTGGTTACGCAAGGCTTTTACCACACCCTTTACGCCTTTTGCTTTAAGCTCACTCAGTAATTTATTTGCTAATTGCTCATCTTCAAAAACACCAAATGAAATAGCATTTCTCCACCTTGCTTCTTGTATCACAAACAGCTCATCAACGCCCAAAGCCTGCAATTCAAGGGCATTTTTTTGTGCTTCTGCTGCTGATTTAACGGGTGGTTTGTATACCCAAAAACGTTTGGCCTCTTGATAGGTCTGTTGTTTTACTGTGGCTTCTAAGGCTAATTTATTGACAGCATATTGTGCACCAACAAGGCCCGTTGCTGAAAACACGCCCCATTCAAAACATGTGTTTGCAGGCGTTGCGATTGTGGCCTCAGCAGCTAGTGCAGTTGCTCTAGGAAGTTTTTTTGGTAAAGCTTCTATTTCTTTTTGTGACAGTACCTCAATTTTTTCAGGATTAATCTCAGCCGTTTTGGCTAGTGGTGTGCTCGGTAAAATACGGTCTAAATTGAAATAGGCTAATAAGCCCAAGTTCACAAGTAATAACAACCACACTAACCATTTCATAGAGTGTCACTTTTTATAAATTGTTTAGACATAGAGTTCTCTAATAGATACAAACCGTGTAAAACCAAATTATCAACGATTATGGTCGAGTTTGTCACGTCACCGATTAACTCGTTATTTAACTGCTGATGAATAATCGCAGCATTTCCACCGCTGATTACGATATGTGGTGATACATTGGAATGGCGATGCAACTCATGTGCCATCAGGTTGATTGCCCCTGAAATTGCATATAGTGCGCCTGCGTATATTGCATCCACGGTATTAGTCGCAAAAATATTAGTCGGAAGGTTAGTATGCTGATTTTTATTATCAACTGGTGAAACTGCCGTTTTTTTAGGTAATTGTGCTGTTGCAACGCCTAAACTGTGCTGCATTAGGTTTAAGCCGGGCAGAATCATTCCACCTAAAAAGATGCCAGTATTATTTTCTGGCTGAATACTCAGCGCGTCTACTGTAACCGCTGTACCTGCATTAACGACTACGCAAGGTGCGTGTTTGATATGCCATGCCGCGATTACGCCAGCCCAGCGGTCGGAGCCTAATGTAGAGGGCATTTCATAACAGTTTTTCACTCCACATGCTTCTAACTGCGCGCTCATCCAATGAATACTGCTGCTAGGTAATGCTTTCTTAAGCTTGTCTTCAATACTTTTACCAGCAACGTTTGAAATAATAATGCGTGTAGTTTGAGGTAGTTGGGTGCTAATCAACTCATTATGCCGGCAAACGCCTTGTTCTAGCATGCTGCCAGCGGCATCAAACAAGCCCCATTTCACGCGTGTGTTGCCTGCGTCAATCGCTAAAATAGTGTTGTCGGCGGTATTCATGAAGGCGCTCGTAAACTAATTTCGCCAGATGAGAAGCGCAGGTCGCCTTGTGCGGTGTTTACCAACAAAATGCCATCTGCAGCCACGTCAATCACTTGACCTAAGGTTTCACGGCCATCTGGGTGCAGCATTTTTACAGGTTGTTGATGGTAAGCGTGATGCTTAATCCATTCGTCTCGTAATGCAGCAAAGCCTTGTTGCTCAAAATTACTCAGTACATCTGCTAGATTTTTGAGCAAAAGCCCAAGTAATTCGTTAGGGTTAACCGTTTGTGTCGCAACACTGGCTAAATCGGTGGCTGGTTGGTCTATATTTTTTTTCAGGTTATCGGGTAGATTTAAGTTGATGCCCATGCCAATCACCGCTGCACTCGGGCCTTCCATATCGCCTTGCAGCTCAATCAAAATACCTGCTAGTTTCTCGCGACCTATCAGCACATCATTCGGCCATTTTAATTGTGCCTGGGTAATGCCTAGGCTATGCAGTGCACGAATAAGCGCAACGCCTACCGCTAAACTTAAGCCGGATAAGGCAGATGCGCCACATTGAAAACGCCATAATAAAGAAAAGGTTAAACTTGCACCTAAGCCCGCTTGCCAGCTGCGGCCACGTCTGCCGCGGCCTTTGGTTTGCAGGTTAGCAACGACACAGGTGGCATGCGCTTCACCTACGCTCGCTTTTTTCATCAAATAGCTATTGGTCGATTCTAAATGGTCATGCACTTCCAGTTTAAACCACGCACGCTGCTCTCCGATTGCCTTCAGAATGGCTTGTTCGTCTAATAGCGTGAGTGCTTTGGGTAATTTATAGCCACGGCCGCGTACTGAAAAAACCTCAACGCCAAGCGCTTCGGCATTTTGTATGGCGTTCCAAACAGTGGCGCGCGATACATTAAAGTGGCTCGCAATGGTTTCGCCAGAATGAAACTTGCCATCTGTGAGTAATCTTAAAATAGGAAAAGTGAGTGTGTTCATGCTGACCTGAAGTTTAGCACAGCCATTAATAAAGTCAGCGCACAGCTATATGTATCAAAGCTCTGCAGGGTAATGCCCAACCGTGTAAAATATGTTCAATTATTCTAAGCATCATTTTGTTAAGCCCAAATTTAAGTTAACCCATTTATTTAAGTCAAAGACATGTCAGCTGAAAAAACACCTATCCCGCTTGGTTCTAATTTTATCCGAGCGATTGTTGAAAAAGATTTAGAGCAAGGCGTTTACACAAGCCGTAAATGGTCAGG
>JANOHT010000093.1:0-8707 GCA_031406605.1 Methylotenera sp.
ACTGAGCTAATCAGCATTGTGATGGCTGTAGGTGAGCCTTCATAGACGTCTGGCACCCACATCTGAAACGGTACTGCACCAAGCTTAAAGGCTACACCCGCTACAATAAACACTAAACCCAATATCAATACAGCATGATTACCGCCACCGCCCATTAACGCAGTATTGATCTCTGAAATATTTAGGCTACCTGTCATACCGTAAATCATGCTCATGCCGTATAGCAACATACCGGAAGCCAATGCACCTAACACAAAGTATTTCATGGCCGCTTCTGTAGCACGCGCATTATCACGATCTAAAGCTACCAAGGCATAGAGGCTTAACGACAGCAACTCCAAACCTACGTAAAGCGTCAGCATGCTTTGTCCTGATATCATAATCATCATGCCGACTACTGAAAATAGTACCAAAGCATAAAACTCACCACGGAACATGCCGCGTTGCTGGATGTATTGACGTGTGTAGACAAAAATAAGTGATGTGCCCAGATAAGTCATTAACTTCAATACATCAGCCATGGCATCATCAACGAATGTGCCAGTGAATGCATAAGTGACACTAGGTGCATGGGTAGTGTAGGTAATGTAAGCCGCTACTAATAAAGTGAACTGTGCTAAACCATAAATGGCAATACGGTTCGTATTTTTTAGAAATAAATCCGCCAGCAGAATTACCATTGCCATAGATACAATGACAATTTCAGGCAAGGCGGCAATCAGGTCGTAACGAATATTTTCCATGTGTATATCTTATAAGCCTGCTGGCAACTTGCTTTGTGCAAGTTGTGATAAAAATTGAGTGACAGTTGCATTGGTCATATCGGTAAGCGGTTGCGGATAAATACCCAAACCCAACACTAATATCGCCAATATCGCTAATATCAAAAATTCGCGTTTGTTTAAATCTTTCAGTGCTGCAACATGATGGTTAGCCACTTCGCCGTAAAATACGCGCTTTACCATCCACAAAGTATAAGCCGCACCAAAAATCAAGGTGAATGAGGCCAAAAATGCATACCAAAAGTTAGCTTCAATCGCACCCAAAATCACCATAAACTCGCCCACAAATCCTGATGTACCTGGCAAGCCACTATTGGCCATGGCGAATAACACAAAAAAAGCAGCAAACATCGGCATGGTATTAGCTACACCACCGTAAGATTCAATTTGACGGCTATGCATACGGTCGTACAGCACACCTACGCACAAGAACATCGCAGCAGAAATAAAACCATGCGACACCATTTGTACGATTGCGCCTTCTAGCCCTAAATTATTAAAAATGAAGAATCCTAAAGTGACAAAACCCATGTGTGAAATTGATGAATAAGCAATCAACTTTTTCATGTCTTTTTGTACTAAAGCAACTAGCGCGATATAGACGATGGCAATCAGTGATAAAGCAATCATATAGCCTGATAAGTGGTGCGCGGCATCTGGTGCTATTGGCATTGCAAAACGTAAAAAGCTGTAACCGCCAAGTTTAAGTGCAATTGCAGCCAACACTACTGAACCACCTGTAGGCGCCTCTACGTGAGCATCTGGCAACCAAGTATGCACTGGCCACATTGGAATCTTTACTGCGAAGGCCACAAAAAAAGCAATAAAAATAAGCACTTGCACATTAAGCGGCATTTCGAATTTATAAAACTCGGTGACTTCAAAACTACCAGTTGAAAGATATAAATAAATGAACGCTACCAGCATGAGCAATGAGCCCAATAAGGTGTACAAGAAGAATTTAATCGTTGCGTAAACTCTATTCTGACCACCCCAAATACCAATCACCAAGAACATTGGGATTAGCATGGCTTCCCAAAACACATAATACAAAATTGCATCTAGTGCACTGAATACGCCAATCATCAAGCCGCTCATAATCAGGAAGCAAGCCATGTATTGTGCTACACGCTTCTCAATCACTTCCCATGCGGAAATAATCACGATTACTGTAGTAAAACTTGTGAGCAATATTAACGGTATGGCAATGCCATCCACGCCTAAATGGTAATTGATATTAAACGCGGGGATCCAACGAAATCCTTCTTGAAACTGAAAGCCACCATCTGCAAAATTAAAATGTGTGTATAAAGGAATCGTGACCAAAAAGCTGATAACACCTCCAATAAGTGCTAACCAGCGCGTATTGTTTGGTTTGCTTTCGTTTGCGGTAGCTAATACTAAAATGCCTGCCAACACAGGCACCCAGATAGCAAAGCTTAAAATATGCTGGATAAAGTAATCAACCATTTTCTTTTTATACTTTACTTAAAATTTGAACGAATGAAACGAGAGCATAAAAAACACGCCAATAATCATGGCAAATGCATAGTGATAAATAAGCCCAGTTTGTAATTTACGTACCACACCTGAGAATTTACCAATTAAATTAGCCGTGCCGTTGACCATAGCCCCATCAATTAATTGAACATCGCCAATTTGCCATAGCTTGCTACCAATTAAACGTGAACCAGCCGCGAATACGCGCTCGTTAAAGCTATCAAAACCATATTTATTTTCAAGAATTTGATGAATGAATGAAAATCTTGTTTGAATCTTAGCCGGAATATCTGGGCGTTTCATATAGAAGTACCATGCTAAACCTACACCAGAAGCGGCTAATACAAATGGTAGCGACATTAAACCGTGAAGCGCCATACCAGCCGCTGAATGATAAATAGTATGCCAGTGATGTGTTAACTCATGCATTGCAGGATGTGCTGCCGAATCTACAAAAATCACACCTTTAAAGAAATCGCCGTATAGCATGGGTTCAATTGCAATATAGCCAATCAACAGTGATGGTATTGCAAGCAGAATCAAGGGAAGTTTAATGACCCAACCCGGCTCATGTGGGTCATCTGTTGGATTTAATCCATGATGTTCTGCATGGTCATCGTGCGATGCAGTATGTGCGTCTTCATGTGCTAAATCATGTGTGTCCACATGGTGATCATGATGCTCAACATGCTTTGGCGTACGCCATTTTTCAGTGCCATGAAAAACTAAGAAATACATACGGAAGCTATAAAATGCAGTAACGAATACACCTACCAAAACGGCAAAATAGGCAAAGCCACTACCTGTAATAGTGGAAGCTTTTGCTGCTTCGATAATGCTATCTTTTGAGTAAAAACCTGATAAGAATGGCGTGCCGATTAATGCTAATGAACCAATTAACGAAGTAATCCAAGTGATTGGCATATACTTTTTAAGGTTACCCATATTGCGAATATCTTGGTCATGGTGCATACCCATAATCACCGCACCCGCGCCTAAAAATAACAGCGCTTTAAAGAACGCGTGCGTCATTAAGTGAAAAATAGCCACTGAATAAGCTGAAGCACCTAAAGCAACTGTCATATATCCCAGTTGCGAAAGTGTTGAATAAGCAACTACACGCTTAATATCGTTTTGTATGATGCCCAAGAAGCCCATAAACAAGGCTGTGATACTACCGATGATCATCACAAAAGATAATGCAGTAGAGGACAACTCAAACAACGGTGACATACGTGCCACCATAAAAATACCGGCTGTTACCATCGTAGCCGCATGAATCAATGCTGAGATTGGTGTTGGACCTTCCATAGAGTCTGGTAACCACACATGTAAGGGCACTTGTGCGGATTTACCCATTGCGCCAATAAATAACAAAATACAAATCACGGTCATCAGCGACCATGAATAATTACCTACTAAAGTAATTTGCTCATCTGCCATTTGCGGTGCGACTGAGAACACGGCGGCGTAATCTAGGCTACCAAAGTGAAAAAGTACTAAACCGATGCCAAGTAAAAATCCAAAATCACCGACACGATTGACTAAAAAAGCTTTTAAATTAGCGTAAATAGCGGTTGGGCGTGTGTACCAAAAACCAATCAGTAAATAAGAAACTAAACCCACCGCCTCCCAGCCAAAGAACAATTGCATGAAGTTGTTGCTCATGACTAACATCAACATCGCAAAGGTAAATAACGAAATATAGCTAAAGAAACGTGCGTAGCCTTTGTCTTCCGCCATATAACCTATGGTGTAAATATGCACCATCAGTGACACAAATGTCACCACGACCATCATCATGGCTGACAATCTGTCTATTAAAAAACCAACTTCAAACGAAACATTGCCACTTTTTAACCAAGTGTAAACGGTATCGTTATACACATGCCCTAACAGCGCATCTTTAAGTACATATACTGACAAACCAAATGAGGCGCCAACGCCTAGTATAGTTACGATATGTGCAGCAGCACGTGGTAATTTTTTGCCAAAAAGACCAATGATGACTGCGGCTAGCAAGGGCAATAAAGGAATGGCTAAGTAAATTTGTTGCATAGTCATTTCTTGTATCTACCCTTTTAAACTATCTAAATCGTCAACGTTAATGGTGCGTAAGTTTCTAAATAACACTACTAAAATAGCTAAGCCAATGGCCGACTCAGCCGCTGCTACTGTGAGTATAAAAAACACAAATACTTGCCCTGCTATATCGTGTAAATAATGTGAAAACGCGATGAAATTAAGATTAACTGCAAGCAACATCAACTCAATTGCCATTAGCAAAATAATGACATTTTTACGATTTAAGAATATACCGATTACGCTAATTGCAAAAAGCAACGCGCCAAGGATAAGGTAGTGAGATAAGCCAACCATTATTTATTTTCCTCAGATTTAGCTGGCGTTTCTTTTGCTAATTGTTCTACTGTTTTCTCAACAACGGCATCCATTTTAACGATGCGGATTCTATCTTCTTTTTTCACAAGCACTTGTTTAGCTGGATCCATCGACTTGCTGTCCTTACGGTCGCGTAAAGTCAGTGCAATAGCTGCGATAATTGCCACTAACAAAACAACCGATGCCAACTCAAACGGCAACAAATAATCGGTATACAGCACGCGGCCTAATTCAGCCGTATTACTGTAATCAGCTGGACGCGGCGCTGGTGCGGCGATTTTATCAGCGCCGAAATTACGCACACCGACAATCATCACCATTTCAATCGCCATTAAACCACCTACTGGTAAGGCGACTGGCAAGGCATTCCAAAAACCTTCACGTAACTTATCTAGGTTAATGTCTAGCATCATCACCACAAATAAGAACAACACCATAACTGCGCCTACGTACACCAGCACGAGTGCAATCGCCAAAAACTCAGCTTCTAATAGCAACCAAATACCGGCAGCTGTAAAAAATGCTAGCACTAGGTAAAGTGCCGCATATACTGGGTTGCGTGTTGTGATGACACGCAAAGCTGCAATCAATAATATGATCGCGAGCGTATAAAAAACGATGTGTTGAAAATGTAAGCCGAAAAAGGTCATGACGTTCTAATCATTATATATAGTAAGTTCTATCTGAAATTTTGCTTATCTGAATGCTTTGTCGGCTGCACGGTCTGCGGCAATTTGTTTTTCATGTTTATCACCCACGGCTAACAACATCTCTTTGGTATAAATTAAATCCCCACGTTGCTCGCCGTGATAATCAAAAATACGGGTTTCAACAATAGAGTCCACAGGGCAAGACTCTTCACACATGCCGCAAAAAATACATTTGGTAAGATCAATATCGTAACGAGTGGTACGACGCGTATTATCTTCACGCTGCTCAGATTCAATGGTAATCGCCATCGCAGGACAAACAGCTTCGCATAACTTACAAGCAATACAACGCTCTTCACCGTTTGGATAACGGCGCAAAGCATGCAAGCCTCTAAAGCGCGGTGATTGTGGTGTGCTCTCTTCTGGATATTGCACAGTAATTTTGGGCGCAAAAAAGTAACGTCCGGTTAGCGCCATTCCTTTTAGCAGCTCTACCAGCATTAAACTGCTGAGCGTAGATTTAATCTTTGCAATCATAATAATTTTCGTCGTAATTTTTTATTCGAATGGAACATTAATGGAAGTAATGTGCCCAAGGCGTTTGCATCATGCCGCCGACAAACACTATCCAAACAATAGTAATAGGAATAAATACTTTCCAGCCTAAACGCATAATCTGGTCATATCGATAACGCGGGAAAGTAGCCCTAAACCATAAAAAGAAGAATAACAAAAATCCAACTTTTGCGAGTAACCATAAGAAACTATCTGGAATAAATGGTACCGGCGATAACCAACCACCCAAGAACATCAAGGCTGCTAACATTGATACCAAGATCATATTAGCGTATTCAGCCAAGAAAAACACCGCAAAGGCCATGCCTGAATACTCCACATGGAACCCCGCAACAATCTCAGACTCACCCTCAGCCACATCAAAAGGTGCTCGGTTAGTTTCGGCTACAGCACTGATGAAATACACAATAAACAGCGGAAACAAAGGCAAGAAATACCAGTGCCAAAAACCGCCTGCCTGACCCATTACTATTTTCCCTAAATTCAGCGAGTTGGCACACATCAACACGCCCACGAGAGCAAAGCCCATGGCAATTTCATAAGACACGATTTGTGCGGCAGAACGTAAGGCGCCTAAAAAAGCATATTTAGAATTAGATGCCCAACCTGCAATAATTACGCCATACACGGCCACCGATGTCATGGCTAATATATACAACAGCCCTGCATCTACATCGGCAAGCACCATCTCCATATCAAATGGAATCACCGCCCAGGCAGCAAAAGCAGGTGCAATCGCTAATACAGGACCCAATAAAAACAGCGCTTTATTAGAAGCGGTAGGTAGAATTATTTCCTTGAACAATAGTTTCAGACCATCTGCAATTGGTTGCAATAAGCCAAAATAACCTACGCGATTTGGGCCGATACGCACTTGCATGTAACCAATGACTTTACGTTCAGCTAATGTAAGATATGCTACGGCACCCATTAACGGCGCTACTATCGCCACAATTTTAATCAGTGTCCAACCTGTAATTTCTACTGCTGGCCAATAACTACCAAATAAATTTGCTAACCATTCCATTAGGCACGCGCTTCCATAATGACAGGCTCATGAGTTTGAAGTTGCTCTAGAGATAATTTTTCCACGGTAATATCGCCCATCAAATCACCCAAACCTATAGTACCTTCTTGTGCAGCTGCTACGCGCACGCAACCCATGGCAACATGGTTATCTAGTTTCACAGCCAATACAGCACTACCCTTATCTTGCTTTACCAACACATGATCACCTTCAACTAGACCTAATTTTGCCAGTTGATTGGCACACATACGCGCCATTGGTTTAATGTTGTATTTAGTTTTTTGCAAGGGTGGGGAGCGGCGCACAATCGGATCAGACTCATACTGCGGCACTTCACCGATACGCTGTAAACCTTCACTCTTAATATTCACTTGAATCTCAACCAATTCTTTAAGGTTGTTATTCAAGCTGCGCCAGACTACAGCGGAAGGTTTTTCACCGCCAAAAATTGCATTTTTTACCTGCTCACTGGTTTCATAATCAAAGCCAGATAAGCCTAAGGTATTAGCCAATACGCGTAAAACTTTCCAACCTGGTCGGCACTCACCTAGTGGTTTTGCCGCAGCAGTAAAACTTTGCACACGCCCCTCCATGCTCATGAATGTACCTGAAGTCTCAGTAAATGGCGCAATTGGAAGCAATACGTCTGCATTTTCCAATGCTTTGGATTTAAATGCTGTCAATGCAACGACACACTCGGCTTTTTCCATTGCTGCCTTCGCTAATGCTGCATGCTGGCAATCTAATTCTGGTTCTATGTTCACGATTAAATAAGCTTTACGCGGTACTTCTAACATTGCACGTGCATGCATACCAGTGCTACTAGGCATTACACCCATAAAATGCATACCGGTGCTATTTGCTGCCGCAGGCAAAATACCACCTTTTGCACCAGAAATACCGCCAATCGCTTCGGCCATGCTGTACATTTCAGTAAACCTAGGATCACTTAATGCCATATTTCCTAAGAAAATACCTACTTTTGGAGCTACCAAATCTACATCTTTACCATGCCCAGCTAAACTTTCGGCCATAGCTTGTGTATTAGGGCGTACTTTAATTTCTTCTAATAATTTATTGAGTGATGGTGGAAGGCAAAGCGATAAACGCTGCAAACCTGACATCGCTTTTAAGATTTGACCCAACACATTGACCATGTCATTAGGACGCACAATGACTTTATGTGCTATTTCCATTAAAGGATCATTATCTAATGGACTCACAACGGAAAGCTGTGCGCCATTGGCAACGGCTTTACGGAAACGTTGTGCCAATAATGGATGCTCATTACGTAAGTTAGACCCGATGACCAGAATACGGTCTAGCTCTTCAATTTCGTTGATGTTACAGCCCATCCAAGGCGTGCCTACACGTCTACCGTCCAGCCTGAAATCCGTCTGACGTAAACGATAATCAACATTGCCGCAGTTTAAACCATCGGCCAACTGTTTCGCTAAATAGCCTTCTTCCATTGTGCTATTAGGTGAAATCAATACGCCCAAAGCTTCGCTACCATGCTCGTTAGTAATGTCTTTGATTTGCCCTGCAGCAAATTCAAGCGCAGTTTTCCAATCTGTTTCTACCCAAGCACCGTTATGTTTAATCATCGGTACTTTAAGCCGATCTGGGCTGTTTAAACCCTCATACGAGAAACGATCACGATCTGACAACCAACATTCGTTAATACTTTCTTTTTCACGCGGCAATACGCGCATGACTTTATTATCTTTAACATGCACCTCAATATGTGAGCCAAGACCATCGTGTGGCGC
>JANOHT010000098.1:0-7793 GCA_031406605.1 Methylotenera sp.
ATGAGTTTTGCGTTAGTTTGGCAATTTTCAATCATTACCCTGCGGTGTTATAGTATTAGATGTTTGCAATTATAAAGAAATTATAAGGATTTAACTAAAATGGCCTATACGCAGGACGAATTAAAGCAACAAGTAGCAAAAGCAGCAGTGGAATATGTGAGAAGTGGCATTATTGGTGTGGGTACAGGCTCAACTGCAAACTTTTTTATTGAAGAACTGGCAAAAGTAAAACATAAGATTGACGGCGCAGTGGCCAGCTCTGAAGCTACAGCTCAACGTTTGCGCAGTCACGGCATTGAAGTGTTTGATTTAAACAGCGTAGATGGCATGGATATTTATGTAGATGGCGCAGACGAAATTACCGAGCACATGCACATGATTAAAGGCGGTGGCGGCGCATTAACACGTGAAAAAATCGTGGCGGCAGTCGCTAAGCAATTCATCTGTATCTGCGATGCGAGTAAACTAGTACCAGTGTTGGGAAAATTCCCTCTACCAGTAGAAGTGTTACCAATGGCTAAAAGTTATGTGGCGCGCGAATTGGTTAAACTAGGTGGTCAGCCGGAATTACGCAACTTTACAACGGATAATGGTAATGTGATTTTAGATGTGCATGGTTTAACCATTACCGACCCGATTGCGATGGAAGCTAAAATCAATCAAATTGTTGGCGTTGTGACGAATGGTTTGTTTGCTGCACGTCCAGCTAATATACTATTATTAGCCACAGCAGAAGGCGTTAAAACCTATAAATAACTAATAGATAAGCATAGCTAAGTATTAAGTAGCCATGTTTGAAATATTGCTGTCATATTTGACTACTATCATCACGTAACAGAAAATTATGATTAACTAACGTAATTGTTAGTAAAACTCAAGGAAGCAACATGCAAACTGAACATACCTTTAAGCAGTACGATGCAGAACTAGAAGCCGTACGTGCCAAAGTACTTGAAATGGGCGGCTTAGTAGAGCAACAAATTGTAAGCGCACTAGAAGCGTTGGTTAAAGCTGACCCTAAACTAGCTAAAGAAGTGATGGAAAACGACCATCGCGTCAATGCTTTAGAAATTCAAATTGATGAAGATTGCAGCCATATTATCGCGCGCCGTCAGCCAGCAGCAGGGGATTTACGCATGGTGATGATGATGGTTAAAACCATTACAGATCTTGAACGTATTGGCGATGAAGCCACTAAAATTGCTAGAACTGCGCAAAAGATTTACGAAGAAGATCGCATGTACAAAGCGCGCTTCAATGAAATTAAATCCATGGTCGCGCTAGTGCGTGAAATGTTACGTACTGCCTTAGATGGTTTTGCACGCTTAGATGTGAGCAAAACGGTCGAAGTGGCAAAGCAAGATGAGTTAGTTGACGAGCAATTCCGCTCGGCAATGCGTCAGTTAATTACGTTCATGCTAGAAGATCCACGCACGATTTCCATGTCGTTAGAAGTATTGTTTGTAGCGAAAGCCATTGAGCGTATTGGTGACCACGCGAAAAACATCGCGGAATATGTGGTGTACATGGTGAAGGGTAAAGATGTGCGTCATATCTCTGTGGAAGAGATGGCGCGTGAGACTTTGTAGGTTTAGTGATTAAGTGATGACAAAACAAAAAAGCGCCTGTTAAGGCGCTTTTTGTTTTGTAAATCAAATTCTTAGCGCTATGATAAAAGTAGTCTTAAGCGGCTTAACAGAGCAAGATTGGTAATACATTAGCTTTTTTCTGGCACATACCCCGTTGCAGTATCTGCGCCATCACCAAAAAAGTATTTTTCAGTTTGTTCAGTCAAATATTTACGTGCGGCTGGATCAGCTAAGCTTAAGCGGTTTTCATTGACCAGCATGGTTTGTTGTTTTAGCCAAGTTGCCCATGCTTCTTTAGAAACTTGCATGTAAATACGTTTACCAAGCTCGCCTGGGTAAGGAGGAAAGTCCATACCTTCTGCTTCTTTGCCTAATTTAATGCAATTGACTGTACGTGCCATATTTATCTTCTTTAACTTGTAGAAAGGTTTAATTGGTTGAAAGATACTGAATACGTAATGATAGCGCATGTTAAAATTTACGCATTAGAATTTCATCCATTTGATAGAAAGCTTACGATGCAAACACCTGATAATCAACATTCAAAAGCTACTAAAGAAAGCCCGTTCAAAGGTAAAACGGGTCTTCCCCGTTTAATCAATGCTTTTGGTTATTCACTAGAAGGATTTAAGGCAGCGTTTAAGCATGAAGATGCTTTTCGGCAAGAGGTATTTTTAGCGGTCGTATTGATTCCGCTGGCAGTTTATTTAGGGAAAAGCCCAATCGAGCGTGCGTTGATGGTTGCAAGTGTGTTGCTTGTGTTAATTGTGGAGTTATTGAATTCTGCGATTGAGGCGGCGGTGGATCATACTTCTACAGAGCATCATGCACTTGCTAAACGCGCTAAAGATATTGGTAGCGCGGCCGTGTTTATAGCCCTAGCAATAGTGGCTATTATTTGGGGTTTGGTATTGTTAGGCTAGAAGATTTAATAGGAGCGGCATATTTCACCTCTCCTATTAAATAATAGTCACTCGCTAAAGTATTGTTAATTCGAATATTTGAAATGCCAGCCTTGATGACCGTTAACATCGGCTTTGTACTCAAATACCGCAAGATAAGCAATGGCAACTACAACAAAAAATACTGCACCGAAAACAATGTATTTAATCGTACTCATTTTTTAGTTATTCCTAGTTAGTAGTATTAAATTGAAAGTAGCGTGTTTGCTCTTCTATTAGCTATTTAACCACAGTTATGTTGTAAGAAGTGCGATTAGTACCGGAGCTGTTTTTAGTAGGTCGCAGTTCTTACAACTACATCAGAATAACTGGGTTTAAAATCACTGATTTTTAAAAATCACTGCGCAAACCTATCAATACCGAACGCTCGCCTTGCGGTGAAATATCTTTTAAGAATGAAGCATGCTCGCGAATTTCCTGGTTTAACAAATTGTTGGCTTTAGCGAATAGTTCTATGTTGAGTTTAGTCGGCAATTTGTAACTCACCAAGGCGCTTACATCAGTATAGCCATCTGTAGCCAGCTCATTTTCCGCAGTGCGACCTTGATTAAACGCATGCAATATATTTAGCCTAGCGCCAAAACGATTCTTTTGGTATTGCAAGCCTGCGCCTAAGCGTAATGGCGCAATGCGTGGTAATGCATCGCCATTATCGCGATTGGTTGCGCGTACATAATCGCCACTAAGGGTTAAATCAAGGTTGTCGACAATATTAAATTTTCCTTCAGCTTCAATGCCTTTGAAATCAGCCGCAAAAGCGCTGAATTGGGCGATGGGTAAGCCTGACCCTACATCAGCATTGCCAGTATCCAGTAAGCCAATAAAACTGCTAAAACGTGTGTAATAAGTCCCGATACTGAACGAGTTTTTAGTATCCTTCCAGCGAATTTGTGCATCAATACCATTTGAACGTTCCTTACCAAAGCTGCTATCGCCCACTTCAAATTGCCCTGTGGCAATATGTGCGCCATTGGCATAAAGCTCAAAATAGCTAGGTGCACGTTCATTGTGAGATAGGTTGCTGGCAAATGACCAATTTGGATTAAAGGTATATAACCCACCAAGTGCGTAACTGTTAGGGTTAAAGCTGTTATTTTGTGCGGCGCCAAATTTTGCATCGGCACTTGCATCTACAGACGTATGACCTAATCGACCACCAAAACTGAGTTTCAGTTGTTCTATTGGCAGCTCTTCATATAGGTAAAGTGCCTTGGTTTGCGTATTGGTATTGGGTACAAATGCTTCTTCACCTAGCGCTTCAAAGTGAGTATTCTGGAACTGAAAGCCTAATACACCGTTTACATTGCCAAGTGCTGTATGGATAGGCGCATGACCTGCTTCTAATGAGCCTTCTACACCACGATTTTTGAAAGTAGTACCTACTTCACCATCTTCAAGTTCTACATGCTCGTAATCGGTATGCGCTAGGCGAACTTTTACGCGGTTGATTGTATTTCCAATAAAAGAGTTTCCTAAGTCTGTAAATTCAGAAGCAATATCCCAACGTTGGCTTTTCATATCAATGCGCACTGCTTCTTCAGCTACCGTGCCGTAGTTGCTGTTAAAGCCTGAATAGGATGCACCTAGATAACCATTATCAAAGGTAAGCGATGCGCCAATTGCACCTCCATCGCTATCTGCGCTGCTATTGACTAGCTTGCCACGATTTTCACGCGGCGTGCCGTCAGCTTCATTTTTACGTTTAGAAACCGCAAAGCCGGGAATATCTAGATCACTACTATTTCGGCTATAAACATCGCCATGAATTGCAAATTGACCATTTCCTGCATCCACCACACCCGCTACATTGCTTTGGCTATCGGGGCCGCCTAAGCGTGCTTCGGTCCGCCCGGTCACGCCATCTAGTTTTTCGGTAGGAATCCTATGGTCAATTGCATTTACCACCCCACCCACTGCGCTCCCGCCATATAACAAAGCTGCTGGTCCACGTATCACGTCGATCTGCTCAATAATCAATGGGTCAACTGAAACAGCATGATCAAAGCTTAACGATGATGCATCTAATACGCCAATACCGTTTTGCATGATGCGTACGCGTTCGGCATCCAGCCCGCGTATCACAGGGCGCGAAGCATTGGGGCCAAAATTGGTTGCGCTCACACCTGGAATACCGTTAAGTGTTTCACCCAGTGTGCTTTCGCGCTTAAGTGATAACTCGCGACCGTTAAGCACAGTAACAGGAACAATTAGCTCATCAGAGCCCACCCCTAATGGATTACCAGTCACTGCTACAGTAGGAAGTTCGATGACAGTCGTCGTTTCTTTAGCCGGGGTTTGATTTGTAACAGTATCATCAGCAAAAGCTGATGGAGTGGCAAGGGCTGCTAGGATACCTAGAAATAAAGGCTTATAAGTAAGTTTAGGGTGCAATAAAGATTGCATTTTAGTGGATAGATTTTTCATGAGTACTCTCGCGTAACAAGTGCGCAAAAAATAGCGCAAATAGTAATAGGCACAGCCCAAAAATACGTGGCTGCAAAATAGCTAAGTGTTAAGCGAGGGTTGGGGGTGCGCGGGCGCTGTAAGTGCGTGGTTTTGTGAAAGATGTTGTTTGTAAACTACTAGTGATGCTTAGATTCGCCATCGCCGTTACCGTAAACGCGGCATGACTGTTTGAAATTATATTGCCCAGCTCTGCGTAAGTAACGCATTTTTCACATACTTGATTGTGCGGGGCTTGTTTGTGTTGACTAGGTTTGTCTTGACTCGCTATATTGCGGTTTTCATTTAAATCTTGCGACTGGTTTGCCGTCACAGCATCGGTATAGTGCGAAAATTCATGCGTGAATGCGCTCATTTGACCGAAGCCAAACGAGACAATAAGCAATAAATTAAGCATTAAGCGATGCAACATAATTGCATTTTAGCAGAAAATTAATTCATTTAGATGACAGTTTGAAATGATGATTAAATTAAGGCTTTAAAAAAAGGCCGTGTTTGTGACCTTTTTGGTTTTCTAACTTAACAACTAAACGTTAGATTAACTTATATATGTAAGTGATAGGTACTGGTTTATCAGGTTGGTTTTTCTAATACTAGGGTACTATTAAATTAAAAGCATATAAATTAAATGCGGATATATTAAATACGTAACTTCAATAATGCCAAGTATTTATAATCACAAATCTTTTAAGAAAACTCACCTTTAAGGCATATATGGGTTCATCAGACTTCCTTGTTCAAGCCACGATATATCTATCCTCTGCCATATTTTTAGTGCCTTTGTTTAAAAGGCTAGGATTAGGTTCAGTACTCGGCTATCTACTTGCAGGGATTTTGATAGGTCCTTATGCGTTAAAGTTAATTGCAGACCCTGAGCAAGTACTTCACTTTGCAGAGTTCGGTGTGGTGCTGATGCTGTTTTTGGTGGGCTTAGAGCTTGAATCCCAGAAGGTTTGGGAGTTACGCAAAACTTTATTTGGATTAGGTGGACTGCAAGTGCTTAGTACGATAGGGCTCGTGACATTTGCTGCTCATATGATGAATTTTACTTGGCCAGTATCTATCGTCATAGGCATGGGCGTGGCAATGTCCTCAACTGCTATTGGGTTGACATCACTGACAGAAAAGAAACAACTAAGTACACCTGGCGGGCAAGCCTCATTTGCAACACTTCTATTTCAGGACTTATCCGTCATTCCGCTATTTATGTTGCTGGCACTCATCGCGCCAAACAGTGCTGAATCTGGTTTTGATGTGTGGGCAGTAGTCAAAGCAATCGCTGTCATCATAGCTCTCATTTTTGCTAGTCGAACCCTGCTGCGACCTATTATGCGAATAATCGCTCAAACTGGAGTTCGTGAAATTTTCGTCGCATTTTCATTGTTGTTAGTTATAGGTGTTTCGCTAGCCATGCAATCTGTTGGCTTGTCTATGGCACTCGGTACATTCCTCGCAGGTGTTCTATTGGCTGATTCAGAATATCGATATGAGCTTAGATTGGATATTGAACCTGTGAAAGGTTTGCTTTTAGGTCTATTTTTTATTGCGGTTGGTATGTCTGTCGATTTAACGTTATTAGCAAATTCGCCATTGATGATTTTTGGTTTTGCATTACTCATAGTGATGACCAAAGTGGCTATTTTGATGGGTCTCGGGCGTTTATTTAAGTACTCTTTTCGAGATACATTGTTATATGGCATAGCGCTCTCTCAAATTGGTGAGTTTGCCTTTGTCATTTTTGGCGTGGCTTTAACGCAAAATACCATTCCGCGAGAAACTTACAACATTCTGAATGCGATCGTTGCTGTATCCATGCTCATTACGCCAATCTTGCTGTTGCTATATGACCGCTTTTTGACCTTGCAATGCGGCGAGCGACCAAAAGATGCAATAGAAGAAAATAATTCAGTCATCATTGCTGGTTTTGGTCGTTTTGGTCAAATTGTTGGCAGGGTGTTGCTAGCTAAAGGCGTAACTGCAACATTGATAGACAATGACCCGAATCAAGTCGATTTGATGCGTGAATTTGGCTGGCGTTGTTATTATGGCGACGCATCAAGATTAGATTTGTTAGAAGAGGCTGGAATTGCCAAAGCAAAACTATTTGTTGTTTCAGTGAACGATCCTGTTGCAGCATTAAATATGGCTAAACTGGTGAAAGAGCGTTGGCCTGATGTTGCAATCGTGAGTAGGGCACGTAGCAGGACCGATGCATTTGATCTAAGAGATATTGGCCTGGATCCAATACGCGAAACCTTTTACTCATCGTTGGTTGCTGCCAAACAGGCTTTATTGGCGATTGGCGAATTGCCAAATGCGGCAACAAAAATCATTAAACATTTTGAACGTCACGACCTCGAGCAGCTTGAAGCAACGCGTAGTATTAGACATGATAAGCGCGCTTTACTGACTATGGCTGAAAAAGGCCGTCAAGATCTTAAAGATTTATTTGCGTTAGAACAGGCTGAAACTGAGAGTAATAAATTTAAAAATAAGGTTTAGTTTTAGATTTAGTGAATTATCAAATGACGGTTATCGGCCCAAAACGGACGTTCGTCTCAGTCTATTCAAATTGATTTAAGATCACGTCCTAAATAGGAGTAGCCTATATTCATAAGAAATTTGCTAATACGAGTGCAAATGACTGAATTTATGATTCTGTGTGATTGGGCTCATTTATGGTCTAGCAGCTCCACTCACCCTTAAGGACTCGATAACCAATTTTAATACGGGGGTTTGTTGCCTGCGATGCGGATAGTAGAGGTGAAAGCCTGGATAT
>JANOHT010000112.1:0-43334 GCA_031406605.1 Methylotenera sp.
CCACATCTAGACACGCGCATCATTAACGGCAAACCTGCACTGCTCTTTGGCCCTTATGCTGGGTTTACTACCAAATTTTTAAATAAAGGCTCTTATTTAGATTTAATCAAATCAGTAAAGCCAAACAATATGAAACCCATGCTTAGTGCTGGCCGACATAATATTGATTTAACTCGTTATTTAATAGGTGAAGCATTACAAAACCATTCTTCGCGCGTAGTTACACTGCGCCAGTTCTACCCTGAGGCGGTAGAAGCAGACTGGCATCTGAAAAATGCCGGGAAACGTGTTCAAATCATAAAAAAATGTGATGAAAAAGGCGGTAAGCTTGAATTTGGTACAGAGATTGTAGCTGCACAGGATGGCTCTATTGCAGCCTTATTAGGCGCATCGCCAGGTGCTTCAGTGGCAGTACAAGCCATGATTAATGTGATTGAACAGTGTTTCAGTGCTCAAATGCAAACTGCCGCTTGGCAACAAAAAATGAAAGCGCTAGTGCCAAGTTATGGAGAATCGCTAATTGATGATGCGAAATTGTCGCAAACAGTGCGTCAAAGAACGTTGAAAACACTGAAACTCTCGTAAGTAAGAGCGATTTAAAAATCGCTCTTACATCATTGTTATTAAGTTAAGCGGATAAAATTAATGAATAACGTTAACTTGCTACGTTAGCCAAGCTGCGTTGGCGCCTAGCTTCATATAAGCAAATACCACTTGCTACACTGACGTTTAAACTCTCAACGGAGCCAAACATCGGGATTGTTACTAAAGCATCACATGTTTCAGCGGTTAATCTGCGAATACCATCACCTTCAGCGCCCAAAACAATCGCAATCGGCCCATCTAGCTTTGTGTTTAATAGGTTACTTGGTGCGTCCATCGTTGTTCCAATTACAAACACCCCAGCCTCTTTAAGCTCGCGAATTGTTCTAGCCAGGTTAGTAACAGCAATAAATGGTACTGTCTCAGCTGCACCGCACGCCACTTTGCGTACAGTGGCATTTAAGCCTACGGCACGATCTTTCGGGGCAATCACCGCATGCACACCCATCGCATCAGCTACACGTAAACAGGCACCTAGGTTATGCGGGTCTTCAACACCATCTAGAATCAAGAAGAATGGTGGTTCAGTTAGATCAGACTCAAGGATATCGTGAATATCTTTGTACGGGATTGGCGTATCTATTACACGAGCAATCACTCCTTGATGACGACCATTCATGCCTGCCATGCCATCTAAACGGCTACGCTCAACTTCCATAGTGCGCACGCCTGAACTTTCCGCCATTTTAAGCAAATCCTTCATACGTGCATCCATGCGGTCGCGGTCAATCAAAATCTCTTGCACACTTGCGCTGTGTTGGCGTAAACGGCTTAATACGGCATGAAAGCCAAATAAAATACGTGCATCACTCATTTCTTTACCTTAAATTCATTTTTTGGTTAATTTTTTAAATACTGACATTACAATTTAGCACTAACGCTTAGTTGTCTTTTTCGTCGCTTTTTTTGATTTAGTTGGTTTTGGCGGGTTCTTACCAGCATTTTGGTTTGAGCCTTTTGACTTAGGTTTGGAGCCCAACGTCAATTTACCACCGGTGCTTTTTTTATTTGAACTGCCTGCTTTACTAGAGGGTGTTGATTTTTTGGCCGGCTTCATCCCAAAGCCATCGTCAAACTTAGCACTGGATTTTACAGTAGATTGAACATTGCTACGCCTTTTAAAACCATCATTAAGCGTAATTTTTAATTCATCAGAATTTACATCAGAATCATCATCTACTGATTTGTTTTTATTCACTAAAGTAAAGTCTATTTTAGTGGTTTCTAAATCTACACGTACCACTTTTATGGTTAATCTATCGCCTAAACGATAACGCACGCCAGTGCGTTCTCCAGCCATTTCGTGGCGCGTTTTGTCGTAATGGAAATAATCATTACCTAGCTCTGTCACATGCAACAAACCTTCTACATAAACGCCATCTAATGCTACAAATAGGCCAAAGCTAGTCACGCCTGCCACAGTACCTTCAAAGACTTCACCGATTTTATCTTGCATGTAAAAGCATTTGAGCCAATTAGTGACATCACGCGTAGCATCATCTGCACGACGCTCTGTCATTGAACACTGAATACCTAAAGCACTCCAATCCCCTGCTTTATACTTATCGCCATTAAGCACAGCTTTAATAGCACGATGAATCAACAAATCAGGATAACGGCGAATCGGTGAAGTGAAATGTGCGTAAGCCTCATATGCCAGACCAAAGTGACCGACATTATCTGGGCTGTACACAGCTTGCATCATTGAGCGCAATAACACAGTCTGTAGCAACTGTGCATCTGGACGCTCTTTGATTTTTGCTAATAGTTTGCCGTAGTCTTTGGCATGTGGTGTATCGCCACCACCAACGCCAAAGCCAAATTCCCCCATAAACGCTCGCAGTAGCTCTAGTTTTTCAGGGGTTGGGCCCTCATGGATACGATATAAGGCAGGATGTTCATGGCTTTTCAAAAAGTTAGCAGCACACACATTGGCAGCTAACATACATTCCTCAATCAGTCTGTGTGCCTCATTACGTGTAACCGGCACAATCTGTTCTATTTTTCCTTGGTCATTGAATATCATCATTGTTTCCGATGATTCAAATTCAATCGCACCACGTTTTTCGCGCTGCGCAAGCATTAACTTGTACACGCTTTGCAAATGTTGCAAATGCGGCATCAACCAATTATATTCAGTTGCTAATTCGCCTTGTGGGTTTTGTAATATTTCGTGTACTTGCGTGTAAGTCATACGAGCCTGCGAGCGCATGACTGATGGGTAAAACTTGTATTGTTTTACAATACCCAGGCCATCCACCTGCATGTCACAGATCATACAGAGGCGCTCAACGTCAGGATTCAATGAACACAAACCGTTAGATAGCGCTTCAGGTAACATTGGAATCACGCGGCGTGGAAAGTAAACAGAATTACCACGTTCAAACGCACCTTTGTCTAAAGCATCGTTAGGTTTCACGTAAAAACTCACGTCTGCAATCGCCACAACCAAACGCCAGCCCTTGCCTTGCGGCTCTGCATAAACAGCATCATCAAAGTCGCGAGCAGTTTCACCATCAATTGTAATCAAAGGCATTTCACGACAATCAATACGGCCCTTAAAATCAGCAGCTTGTACTAATCTAGGATAACCTTCAGCAAGTTGCACCGCCTCTTTGGTAAACTCATGTGGAAGGTTGTGCTTACGCAACGCAATTTCTATCTCCATTCCACTATCTGCGTAGTTACCAAGGATTTCAACCACTTTACCCATGGGCTGGGCATGGGATGAAGGTTGCTCGGTGAGTTCCACCATGACTACCTGTCCAGATTTAGCATTCATATCCAAATGATATGGAATCAATATGTCCTGATTGATGCGCTTATCTTCAGCTGCTACGATAGTCACACCGCTGGTACGAATCACGCGGCCGACTAATTTTTGCGTACGTCGCTCCAGCACTTCTACCAGCTTACCTTCAGGACGTCCTCTTCTATCCAAGCCGCTCATGCGTACAATCGCACGATCACCATGCATCACTTGCGACATTTCTTTAGGGCTTAAAAATAAGTCTTCACCATTTAATTTAGTTTTATCATCAGGAATTAAAAATCCAAATCCATCCGGATGACCTTGTACTACACCAGATATCAAATCAAGCTTATCTGCGATACATAACGCGCCTTTCCTGTTTTTAATGATCTGACCTTCACGCTCCATCGCATTCAGGCGCTTATTAAATATCTCGCGCTCATCATCACTAATATCCAGCAATAGGTACAACTGCTCTACGCTTAATGGAATACCTTGATCACTCATACTTGATAATATGAGTTCCCGGCTTGGAAGCGGCGTTTCATAGCGACTCGCTTCACGATCGGCGTGTGGGTCACTATTTCTTTTGTTTTGTTTACCACTGTTTTGATTGCTATTTTTTGTCATTGACAAGGCATACCCTTATTATAAAATTTAATGCCATTTTTATTGTTATGGCTTAAAATTGACTTTGAAACATGACAATAGTCATTATGTTCAATCTGTGCCCAGATGGCGGAATTGGTAGACGCGCTAGTTTCAGGTACTAGTATCGCAAGATGTGGAGGTTCGAGTCCTCTTCTGGGCACCATCAAATTTGAACTAAATTACAGCACTTTTAAAATAGCTTGAAATTTAAAAGTATTTTTGTCACGCACTAAAGTAGCTGCAACTAAATACATCGTTAAGTTTCTGCACATACATTACTATAGCACCTTAAATAGCACTTAATCTCTTGTCAAAAACACATGAGAATTTAGCATTTGCATGTACCGCTAACAACAGTTTTTATCACACAAATAGTTTGGGTAATTTAGCCCAACACACCAAATTCTGAACGATCACGTAATACTTCATTCACTAAATCTACACCTATTTTTTCTGCCCCACTAGAAAACCCATAGACCATTACCATATCGCTTAATATGTTAATGCTTCTAGGAATTCCCTTACTTGACTCCGCAATACGCTCTATTGCACGCTGTGTAAATAAGCGCTCTTGTCGCCCAGCTATTTTTAATCGATGCTCAATGTATTTAGCTACCTCAAATGGCTGCAGAGGTGGAATAAAAAAATCAACAGCAACACGCTGAAAGAACTGCTGTAAATCAGGCCTTCGAAGCAACTCTCTTAATTGTGGCTGCCCAACCAATACAACTTGCAACATCTGATCTTTGTCCGCATTGATATTAGACAACATACGTAAAGACTCAAGAGCTGCAGGACTCAAATTCTGAGCCTCATCAATAATCAGCACAACTCTACGACCAGCGACATAGCTGGAAATCAAGAATTGTTGAAAAGCATCAAAAAGTGCAATTTCAGACAAACCCTCATATGGCTGCTCAAACGCCAGCATAATCCAACCTAATAAATCATCAACTTTTTGGTGTGTGTTATAGACGATACCCACTAAAACATCTACATCAACGTTATTGAGTAAATGGCGAACCAACGTTGTTTTTCCACAGCCGATTTCTCCACAAACTACAGTAAACCCTGCGCGATTTGCAATACCGTACTCAAGCATAGCGTAAGCCATGCTGTGCCTATGTCCAAAAAATAAGAAATCGGGATCAGGCTGAATGGAAAAGGGCTTTTCAGTCAGCCCGTAAAATGCTTCATACATATATATAACGCCTTATTTATAATCAATACATTCAAATGTCTTTGAAGATTACTTTTATTTACAGTCTGGTCAAACAGCATTGGAGTAATATTTATATCAGAGTAATGACTTATAAATATCAATCATCTTGTTAATTTTGTCTTCCCACAAAAAATTATTTTTCACGTGAAGTATTGCCGCAGCACCTAATTTTTCTCTTAAATGTGCATCCTCTGCTAGCAGGTCGATATGCTTCGAAAACTGATTCACCATATGCTCTCTTGATAATGCATCGATTAAATAGCCATTATCCGCTGTTACATAATCAGCAGGCCCACCCCAGTTTGTCACTATAACAGGTAAGCCCCTAGACATAGCCTCGAGCACTACTGCCCCACCGCACTCTCTAACACTTGGTAAAACAAAAATATCGGCTTCATCATAATGTCGATTCACTTCAGCATGAGGCACTTGACCATGAAAAACAACCTTCTCACTACACTTATCAGCGGCAAGTTTTTCAAGTGCAGCGCGTTCAGGTCCATCACCTACAATACTAAATCTAACATTCTGACTCTTACACTGGCTTATTGCATCAATGGCAATATCTACGGTCTTCCAGTCTACCAATCTCCCCACGAATAATACATTGACAGAATTAGACATATTTATACTTTTTCTGTCTACAGTTGACATCACGCCATTTTCAACCAACTCCTTCACTTCTCCTAAACGAAAAATAGGCAGTGCAAGTGCTGTTCTTTTATTGGCCACTAAAAGTACTTTTGCGAATAATTTTCCCGGAATAATGACGTTAAAAACTGACGAAAGAAACCTGAGTACACCATATAAATAGAGCTCAATTTTTGAAGCCATGTACTCAAAAGAGGTCGGAAACGACATGCCACCGTTCATCGGACCAATCACGACCGGAACACCCAATCCAAACATTATTGATGGTTGTTTAGGTGAAACTGGTGATGGCTCATGAATAACATTAATATTTTTTTCTTTAATAACTTTTCGCGCAAGAAACCATTGGTAAGCCTGTGTCAGTAAATGCATTAGAGCACCAGTAGTGATAAGCGAAATACGGTCAGGTAAAAAACGTCCGACCCGATACAAAAACTTATGAATCAGAGTATCTGGGATATAAATAACATTGTCTTGATTAATTGTTTTTATTGACTTTAGGTTTTCTCTAACTCTTTCGTGAGTGATTAAAAAAGTCTCAATATTTTTTTGAGATAACATCATGAAATAATTAAGAGGCAACACAGCTTCACCTCCAAAAGTATTTGAGGCATGTTCACTAACAATTAATACTTTTAATTTTTTCATTTTCAACTTAATTTCTACTGGTTAAATACACCAACCCATTCCAATTAAATAATCTATTCATGTGAAAACCTATCCCATTAATATTCAATTGAAAACCATTCATATCTAGTTGTTTTTTAAGCATAAGTAACATTCCAAAAAAACCGAAACCAAGATAATTTACATTAGTAATGTCTAGCTCTACATTTTTATTTTGCAAGCTGGCTTGCCTTAAAATATCACGTACTTTTGTCGTGATTGGATCTAAAATTACTCCAGAAATTACTAGTTTGCAATCAACACCATTACAATCCAAGTTAACTGTGCTGTTACTTGATAATTGGCGTAAGCGTTTTCTGTTGAAACTTAACCACAATGCATGAGGAAATATTTTTGTAATGAGTAGTCTTAGAAAAAACCAACCATCACCCCAATAACGCCTCCATAATTGAGGCTCTTCTTTAATACGCCATGCCCATTCCAAACCAATTTTCTGCAATCTAACAGGTGCTCTTTTTAAACGCTTTGCTTCGAAATTGATTACTGCACCAAGATGACTTACCAAAGGCACTGTAATTTTATGTAGATTTTTAACAATCCATGCCTGGCCTTTTTTGGCACCTAAAGCCACCACTAAAAAATCTGCTGAACTCGCATTAATATTATCAATAATTGATGATTCACTCATGTCATCCACAGAGCCAAACCCTGGTGAATGGTAGCCAAGACAAGTTAAGCCCGTTGATTTTTTATTGATGTGATTACTAGCTTCAGCAGCGACGCCAGCTGATCCTCCAAAAAAATAGACCGCCATTTTCCTGCGTTGCTCTTTACCAAAGGCCTCGAACAAAGTTGACCCTGCAACTCTTTCCTGAATTGGAATACTGAGCAGTTTAGCTATCCAAACGATTGGTGCTCCATCTGCAATTACAATGTCGCTCTGTATCACCGAGTCGCGAAAACTGGCATCATCTTGAGCAAGCGCTAAGAAATTAAGATTGGGGGTAGTTAGAAAACAGGAGGTCTTTTTAAATTTGGCATCACGCAAGCGACTCATCGTTTGCGTCAAATCAATGGCATCAAAAGGCAACCCAGCGATACAGTATACTTCACGATCAAAGTCATCCATTACTTACACCTCATCTCTTTCTGTTTTATTCCAAGTTTTTTGTCTTTTAAACAAAAACTTTACGTAGTGAGGAATTTTTAAAATTACATAAACCGGTACTAAAAGTAATGAGAATAAAGAAATGGTATTTCTACCCCAACCCAACCAGGCAATGGCTATGGCGACAGTTAAAAGAGAAACTCCTGCAAGCGTAATTTGAAAGGCTAAGTGTGCAAAATCAAATAATGTAGCGAATATTCCTGTTGTAACAGCATAACCAAACAGCAGCATCACAAGCAAAGCCAGTGGTGGTACAGAAAGATCAAGAGCCATGGCTAGTAAATTTTTATTTAATTTGGCAATACCATGCATAAATAACCTTGGCGCTTCAGAAAGTATCATCGCTAGATGACCGTGTTCCCAACGCGTACTTTGGCCGGTTTGTACTTCAGTTGCTACAGGAAAATAACTGGTGACTTTAGCATTTAAATAAAATAACGGCGGTGTACCCGCTAAAGAAAGATCAATGCCCAACTTCATATCTTCAACGATATTCCCATTGGCTAAATCTACATTAGCAATAGTGCTCCATGGGAAAGCCATGCCCGTACCCATTAACTGGCATGGTAGACCTAAGTTTGCATAGCCAAGTGGACGCACTAGATTTTTTACACACCAAGCAAACTCTGCAATACTAGATTTAAGGTTAGCGGCTTTTGCATACATCAGATACAGGGCCTGTACAGGCCGTCCATGACTTAATGCATAAGCAGCAAGTGGCTTAAGTGTATTAGGGTCTAATATACAATCGGCATCAATAATTACAACTACATCCGACGAATTTTTAGACAGGTAACGAATACCAAAATCTAGCGCAAAACCTTTCCCGCGTTTATTTGTATCATGCCGCTCAATCACCTCAGCGCCATTTGCTGCTGCAACTTCAGCGGTGTCATCATTACAGTTATCGGCAACAACAACAAGACGATCTGTTGATTTTAACTGTGATTTTATAGAATTTAATGTGGCAATAATCCCTGAAGACTCATTATGGGCAGGAATCAAAACCACAACACTAATATCATCCGCAATGATGGCATCAACATGGCGTTTAGGTATGCATGCGGATAAAACTTGCACAAATACAACTAAAGTAGGTATTAGCAAGACTACAGCGACCAGTCCGAGCAAGAATTCAATTAAGCTCACCTCAATCTCCCGCTTGCACTTTCACGAAATAATACCGCAAGTTTTTCTACCTCAGTATCAATATCATGCCGCTGCCTAACCCTTGTGTAGGCAGAGTCTCCCATTTCTTTTAATTTCTCAGCCGATGTACTAAGCAACTGTTCGATGGCGGTAGAAAGCTCTGCGACTGATCCTGCTGGAACCAACCAGCCATTATGCCCATTTATGACTAGTTCCGGGATTCCTGCAACAAAAGTACTGATTACTGGGCGTCTAAGCGCCATAGCCTCCATAATCACAACTGGCAAACCTTCAGCAAAGCTTGGGAGCACCATAGCGTGTGAAGCGAGTATCTCATCTCGCACTTGCTTACTGCTGATCCAACCAGTAATCTTCACATTATCACTAAGGTCATAAGCACGAACCATACGCTCAATTTCGGGGCGCATTTCTCCATCCCCTGCAAGTAACAGTTCAAACTCAAGCCCTTTCTCTTTTAGGCTTCGGCATGCTTCCAATAATAACAATTGCCCTTTTTGCTCACATAGCCTGCCTACGCATATTAAGCGTGCTACTTGAGACGGTGGAGATTGTGAAGATGCAACATCGTAAAACGATTGTTCTAGTCCACAATGGACAATCTTTACCTTATGCCAGAATTCGTGCGCTAACCAACGGAATAACTGACTACGTCCATAAGAACTGATTCCGACAACAAAGGCGGCATGCCTGATTTTTTCTGAGAGTTTAAGTGATTGTGGTTTATCAAACTCTTCTGGGCCGTGCACAGTAAAACTATAAGGGGGACCGCCTAACGCATGAGCCAACATCACCACCTCAGCAGAATTACTGCCGAAATGCGCGTGTACATGCCTAGCACCAAAAGATTTCATCCAAACTGCGACTTGGCATGCTTCAGCAAAATAAACCAAGTGGTAGGGCAATGGTCTTTCAGCATGCCAGCCCATTTTTAAGGTTAATTTAAGTGCTAAAAAGAATTTTAGTGGATTTAAAAAGAGTACTTTAAATACAGATAACAGCATTCTTAACATGCCACCATCTAATACATACTGTGTATTAGTACGTTCACTTAAATCATCTGGGTCAACCAACACATCTTTCAAGCCTCTGAGCGCAATCCGCTGTACCTTTATACCCAAACGTTCTAAAGCAAGAATTTCTCGACGGATAAAACTGTGACTGACCTTGGGATATTGGTTGATAAAATAAGTAACATGCATCAGATTTTGCCTAACATTAATTTTTCTTTTTTATTAACTATCTTTTAATCTAATATTTTGGCAGGAATACCAACGGCTGTTTTTCCTGCCGGCACATCTTGCATCACCACAGCGTTAGCGCCTATACACGCATGGTCACCAATTTTTACATTACCAAGTATCTTAGCGCCGGCACCAATATCTACATGTCCGCCAATATTGGGGAAACCAAGCCCACCTTTTACACCAATGGTTACTTGTTGAAATATCAAGCAATTCGGGCCAATTTTGACTTTGGGATGGATGACGATTCCATTTGGATGAGGCATTAATAAGCCACCTTCAATTTGACAATTTAATGGAATATCTGCACCAGTGACAACACTCCAGAAACGGTGTCTCATTACTGCAATTTTTTTTAGTATGACGCGATAAATAATATTTGAAGAAGCGGAAAAATGCTGGTAATCACGAATGCTAGCCATTAAGGCGCGAGAAGGCGCCCAATCAAATCTGGCCTTGAATTCACGAGACCAATCTGGAGTTTCTGATGAAACGATACTTGAATCGTCATTAATTTTATTCATAAATTCTTAACCTTAGCAGACATGTGTAAACAATGCCTCTTTAATTAACAGCATCCATTCCATAGTTTAGGATATCTGTCTTCAAGTAATTTTGCCCTTTGTTCAGCAACTTTCTGCCAAGTAAACTCTTGGGCACGTGTTCGGGCTTTTTGTCCCAATTCGATTCTTTTTTGTTTATTTTCAGCAATATCCTTCATAGCGTTGGCCCAAGCATCAATATCCATATCAGGTAACACCACACCATTTATACCATCTTGAACAATCGCTCCGGCCCCCATTTCAGTCACTAATGGAGGAATTCCATGTGCCATTGCTTCGTAAGTAACCATGGGGCCACCCTCCTCTAGGCTTGGGAAAACAAAAACATCTGCTTGGTTATATATTTGACCTATATCTTTGGTGTAACTAAGATGACGCACATTCTTACCCTTCAACTGCGCTGCAAAACCAGATTGAATATCCTGATCAACACCACCGCAAAGAAGCAACTCCCCATCAATATCAGCTCGTTTCCATGCCTCTAAAAGCAAGGGGATGCCTTTACGTAAACATAAAGTACCGACAAATAAAAAAACTGGTTTTATATTTTCATGGTGCGCTAAAGAAATCGACTTGAATCTCTCTGGTTCCCATCCGTAACTTGTCAAGAGTAACTTTTCAGCGGGCACTCCATTTTCAAGCATGGATTTTTTGACCATTGGACTTGGACAAAAAATCGCATCTGCTATCTCGAGCTTTCTGTTTTCAACAGCTATATCCTCATCAGTAATTAGATTTTTAGGTTGAATATCCCAAACTTTTTCAGCATTTTTTAAAATATTACGTGAGGTTGCTCTGTGGCAATTAATCCGTTCGACAACAATTTTTGCTCCTTTTTTATGGAACTGCTCAAAAATATCAATGGATAAACCCGCCCAAAGGTAAACCACAGGCGCAGAGATCTCTAATTTTAAAAACTCATTTTCAGCTAAATGTCTAGGTTGATCTTTAATGTTTAATTTATAGACCAAACTTTTTTTTATCCCCGTCATAGCAGGCTGAAGCCAAGGAAAATTCATATTTTTCTCTGCACTGGCTACAGTTAATTTGACTTTTCGGCCGCTTTCATACCAAAAACGGCACAGTGAAAGCGGCACATGGCTATTCCCAAGATGAGAAGCGTGATAGCCGAACAAAATTGGTAAGTAAGTCATCGTGAATCCTGTGATTGCTAGGTCTTATTATTTTGAGACTGCATTTTTAATGAATAAAGGCATAATTTACTCAAGCTATAACCTAAATAATAACGTAATAAGTTAATTTTATTGCTCATTTAAGCGAGATAGTAAAAGCCTAGTCCGCTTATGCCCTACAGTTGCCCACAAATATTCTGCGGCTTTAATATGCGCATTTTTAGATAAGTTTTGTCGTAAACTGACATCCTCAGAAATCCTCTTCATGGTTTCGACCCATTGCTTTTCATCATGGGGATTTATGACAAAACCTTCTTTACCTTCTTCTATAATACCACCACCACCCATCGGGCTAACAAGACATGGCAAACCTGCGCCTAGCGCTAAGTAAGTAACTAACGGACTACCTTCCTCAAGACTTGGTAATAAAAACACATCAGCCTCTTTGTATACAGATTTCAAATCTTTTACAAATGGAACATGTTCAATATCTGGCCTTTTCAAATAAGGTTCAACAAGATGGCGAACTTCAGGTTGTATATCGCCAACCAGCTTTAACTTGCCTTTAATATTTGATTTGCACCAATAATCTAATATTAGATGCGGCCCTTTGCGTACGCCAATCGAACCAACAAATATTGCTGTGATTTGATTGTTAGGTGAACGCTCTGTCATTTCGCCAGGTGAAAAAACATCGCTTTCACGCAGACCATAACTGGATTCTAATATCTTGCTTGAAGGAACATTCGCAGCAATTAATGAGCTTGTTACTGCTGGGCTGCAAGAAAAAACAAAATCAGCTAAAGCTAACTTTGACGACTCTAAAACTACGTCTTGCAATGTGATCCCGTGAGTTGGTTGCAATCCTAGTCTTGCATATTCCGTGTCTAATATTAGCTTACTCGTACCTTGGTGAGTATTAACGCTCTCCATAATGATTTTATGTTTGCGTCTGCTTAAATTTTGATACATAGCGAGTGAAACAGCCGGCCATAAATAAGCAATATCAGAATCGCTTATAGATCGAAAAAATCTAGCTTCAGCTATTTTTTTTATTTGAGAATCAGTTAACACTTTATAGGCAATCAACTTTGTCCAACTAGGGAACGCATTACGGTAAAACGACTTGGATAAATCTTTGCCCGATGCAATTCCCATCAAACTTACCTTTGCATTTTCTATTTGCATAGCAGCAATGATAGAAAGTGCTGCGTAGGCTATACCGGTAATATGAAAATAATTAGGATAAAAGGCAGCTATATTCATATTATTATCTTGAGTAAATTATTTATATTCGATTAATTGTGCAGGCTTACGGAACAATCGCAGGTAATAAAATCGTAGCTGACCATACATTTCGGCAAACTTACCCAGCACACTAAAACCAGCTATTTTCAATGGGTACGGCTTTGATTCTTTTTTATTTTTTAATGCCAAGCGACCTATTTGTAGAGGGTAAATTATGGCAATAATCATGGTGTATAGCCAACAGACTATACCTGCTAATAATGCAAAAACAGGGATGACTAATCCCCAGATCAAAGAACGTCTAGACTCGCTAACCCAATGCCGCTCTGGAGGCGCACCATGTAAATAAGCGCCTTCGGCAAATGCATAGCCGCTACGTACATTACGCTTCCACCATTGGCTTAGCTTCGTGATTGCAGCATCATGCAATGTCATTTCACTATTCAGCCGCCAGATTCTCCAACTACTTTTTCTCAAACGTACGCACAGTTCAGGCTCTTCACCAGCAATTAATTGATCTCGGTAACCACCTACCTCAAGAAAAGCGTTCACTCTCATTAAAGCATCTCCACCACAAGCTTTTGTCTCACCAATTGGAGTATCCCATTCAGCATCACACATCAAATTGTAAATAGAGTGCTGAGGATAGCGCTCTCGGCGACGACCACAAACGACAGCATATTGATGATTAGCATCAAGAAAATCAACCGCATCTGCGAGCCAGGTTGATACTACTTCACAGTCCCCATCTACAAATTGCACATACTCAATCTGCGGAACCATTGCAATCAATCGTTGAAACCCCTCATTTCTGGCCCGAGCTGCTGTAAAGGGTATGTTTAAATCCAACATCAGCACCTGAACTCCTAGCGCTGAAGCATTTATTACTGAATTATCCGTAGACCCTGAATCAACATAAACGATGAGTTTTGCTTGGTCGGTCAATGAGTTAAGACAGTGCACCAAACGCTCTCCTTCATTGCGCCCTATCACCACCACACCAATGCGTGAACTGAAATTTAATTCATGCTTCATTATTTCCCAATCGAGTCTTGATAACCGCAGGCACTCCTACCGCGATTGAGTTATCCGGGACATCACAAATAACGACTGCATTTGCGCCAATCACTACATTGTTACCAATTTTAATATCTCCAAGCACCTTAGCTCCAGCGCCAATATCAACGTTGTTACCAATCACTGGCGCTGCAATATTTTCTATATTCTTTAATCCAACAACAACTCCATTACGAACTCTGCAATTGTCACCAAATTTAGCATATCCACTAACAACAATCCCACCGAAATGGTCAATGATAAAATTACGACCGACCTGAACTTCACAAGGAAATTCAATCCCCGTAATTATTTGAATGAATTTATATAGAATTTTATAAATTACTGAGAAAATTTTGCGAAGTATCGCTGGACGCACTTGATAGCGCCAACGTCCAAAACGATAAATGACCATCACCCAAAATCCTTGAGCACCCCAATCGCCTTTATAAGACTTCAAATCATCACGTATATTGTTAAACATGTGAATGTAAACTTAGCGAGTTCCTTTTTTACCCATGCTAGTACGGAAAAACATTTTCCAAACAAACAAGGAGTGATTGACATAAGTCATCAATTTACCAAAAGGCTCCAACCTTGATATGTTTCTCAAAACCTGAAGAATATTCACCAATGTAGTTAACAGAAGATGCGTCAGAACACCAGAAATGCCGTGATTTTTGCGGAAATAAAGCAGTTCACTCTCAATTTGTAATGATTTAATCTGCCGACCATGAGTGGATATTTCGCTGTCAGATTTAGCACTCTCGCCACCAAGATGAATGACTGGAATTGGGAAATAAGTAACATCCCATCCAGCCTTTTTAGTGGCATAGCAATGATCAACTTCTTCACAGTACATAAAATACAGAGGATCAAAAAAACCAACTTGATCAATAACCTCTTTACGCACTAGATAATAACAACCTGGCACCCAGTCACAATTTCTAACAGAGTTATGATCCCAATTCATATCATCGACCATCTGCACACTTTTGAAAAAATGTTTTAGCCCTGTGGTTTGTAAAAAAATGCGCCACGGCGTTGGAAAGTACCGGCAAGAAGGTTGCAGGTCATTACTTTCACCAATCAGTTTCACACCAAGGATACCGCACTTAAGATGAGCGTCCATATAAGCCACAGTCTTAGCAATAACATCTGCATCGACAAAAGCGTCTGTATTTAATAACAATACATAACGACCGGTGATGAATGGTAAAGCTTGATTATTTGCGCGTCCAAAACCTACATTCACCTTATTCTCTATCAGTGGAATATTAGGGAAAGTACTACGAATTACTTCTACAGAATTGTCTCTGGATGCGTTATCAATAATGAATACTTCCATCTGTAATTGATGGTTAGAGGCAAATAAGTGCTGTAACGATTTTATCGTGACTTCTGCCGTGTTGTAGCTCACTAAAATAACTGAAATATCCAAAATTTTTCTTTCGCCAGTGTTAACTAATACCAGACTTACTATTAAAAGGAAGTAGCTGCTAAATTGAAGTTAGCTAATCATTCGGATAAAAATGTTTAACTCTGCGCACTAACAGCTCAGGTTCGAGTGCGGCATCGTATGTTCCCTCTCTGGCATTAATGATATCCGCCCAAGGTAAACTGTTGGTTTTTTCCTGTAACTTTCGAACTAAGTCATCTACTCTGGAAATTGGTTTTGCAGGGACACCGCCAACGATATCGCCTTCTAGCACATCTTTAGTCACCACGGCTCCTGCAGCAACCACAGCATTAGGGCCTATCGTTACCCCTGGCATGATAATGGCGCCATGGCCTATAAATACATTGTCTTTAATGTCAATTTTCCCAACTGAGTCTAATTTGACGTTATAAGCTTCATTTAATATAGCAACTACACCATCGTGTCCTATTAAGGTGCAATCTGAAAGCATGACGTTATTTCCGAAGCGAACATATTGAGGATCCGTGATGGTAACAGCTAGATTGATACTACAGTTCTCTCCCATTGCATATAGTCCACCATGTTTTCTCAGAAAATCAGCATACTCACCCATGTCTGGTTGACACACTTTTAAATACAATGAAGTGCATTTACCTTTTTCCATCGCAAAATAACGCAAAATTGACATTAAAGTTTTTTTGATCATATTAATTACTATCCAAGTATCCTAATGTTCACTCAACTCGCCATTTTTGGTTCGCTCACATGCTCTATAGAGTGCAGCTTCAAACATATCAGAAGATGCCTGCCAAGAGCTATTTTCAAGCGTTTTGTAAGCGTTATGAGAATAAGTTTTCCATACATCATTGCTGGAAAGCAATATTTTTTTGCATGCTAATACTAAGCCATCGATATCATCTACTTCTGTTAAAAAACCATTAAAGTCATTGACAACAGCTTCTTCAGGCCATCCAGCTTTGGTTGAAACCACCGGCGTTCTGCACGCCATCGCCTCCATAGCGGGTAAATTAAACCCTTCTGTACGACTGGCTGTAATCCAAACATCGCATTGAGCATATATATCACCAATTTTATCTTGCGCAGGTGAATAATAGAACTCTATGGTGTCATCCCACATTGGGAAGTCGTTTGGCATATAGGAGCCAAAACTAATAACGCGAAGATTAGGCACACATTCTTTCAGTTTTTTTATTACCTGCAAAGTAATGTCCACACCCTTAAAATGCGTAAAAGCATATAAAAACCCTATAGTTGGGCACGTTTGTTTACTTCGCTCATCTGCATAAAACTGTTTTTTGTCTACACTATTTGGCACTAGATCAACATGGTGATCACCAAACTTGTGCTGCATTAGTTTGAGTAACCATTTAGCGATTACAATTTTATGCAAAGGTAATGTATAGCTTGCATCGCATCGTTCTTGTGGGACAAAATCAAATTTTTCATAATGCTGAATAAAATAGACTTTCGCACCTTTTGATGGACTTAAATTATTGACCCATTCAGCAGTTTCCCACCAAGTTGCAATCACCACATCTGCGTCTGGCAGGTCTTTATCGACAATTGGGCGATGCGTTTCAAGCTCATAATGACTTAACCCCAAATCTTGCAAGTGACCATCATCTGCCTTGACTTGTGGCCACCCTTTGCCCTTCAGAAACGATTTAAGCTTTTGTCTGAAGGGTTGACTTCCTTCCGGTGGAGAGACTAACAGCACCTCATGCCCTTTATCTGCAAGAAACTTAGCGTATATTGCAGCTACTTTTATACCGCCAGACATATTCACTACAGGCAATAAAAAACTAATTCTCATCCATGTTTCCTTCAAAACTACTAATTTAATATGTGAGAAAAATAATTCTCGTAAACTCAATATAAAAGTTACATGAACCCATTCAGTTATTACTAACTCCCTATCTAGGCATCACTCTGAAATTAAGCCTAGTTTGCAATGCCAAGCTTAGTAAGCATTTTTTTCAGTTTGTTTTTGTACCAATGCAACCTTAACTTAATATCACGCTTATAAAAACCAATCAGTGCGAACCGTAACAGACCTTGCGTTGGAACATCAAAATGTTTAAAAAGCTTATAAAGTTGCCAAGTATAGGGGAAAGCGGCTTCATCTCTAGCAAAATGCATAGTGCAAGGTGAGTAAGGTTTCCCTGTATCCAAATGTATAAAAGTACATTTCCCCCCGACCGCATCCATCTGCATGCTTCCTGGTTTCGCATTAAAATAACGAGAGAAAAATTCATCCCATGGAGCCGGGCCATAATCCATCATGGTCATGACTATAGAAACTGCATCCTCATCAGCGTATTTAGCATTACCTGCGTAATGTCGGTAATTTTTGGTAACCTCACGCGCTCTGTCAAAAAAACTAATGCATTCAGGCTTACGAAAAAATCCATGCCCAACGCCCTCTATTTGAACAAACTTTTCCTTGCCCAACAACTTTAAGGTGTCTTTAATATTCAGCCCAAAACTACTAAAGCCATCAACAACATAGTGACCACATGCGCTATATGGCAAGTCCCCCCAGGTTGCTAAGAACGGTTTAACATCCCTGAATACTAAAATATCTGAGTCTAAGAATAACGTTTCCTCAAACGGGGAATAGCGGTCGATATTAATTTTGTGTTCAAATCCTTTGAAATTAGGATCTTCATCAACAACATAGCTAAAATATGGCTCGACAAGATGCCGTATATTTTTAGGGCAAACAATAGCCAAAGGTATACCTGGATTGGTAATGCGCAGCGACAAAGACAATCCTATTGCTTTAAGATAATCAGCCTTAATAGCTGACGTCAGAATTCCAAAGCTCATGTTAACCCCATAGTTTTTTTATAAAGTGTTGTTACTATTAAATTATTTAAGCAAAAAATAAGCCAACCGTTTAAAAGGCCATGCCAACAAACTAAATGTTTGTTGAAATAAAAACTTATATTTTGTGAGACGCCCTTGGAAATCACCTCCGTCAGTACCTCTGCGGCCAATAATGAAAGGGGGCCAAAATTGAGATTTGATTACTTTAAGTTTTTTTTCTTGATTGTCTGTTACAACCTTAGCCAAAATTAACTCCGTAGCTTCTCCTGTAGCAAGTCTCTGCCACAAATTTTCGATGACTTGCTTATATCCCTGTTTACTCCAAGCCAGCAACTCCATATCAATCCACTTCCCTCTTAAATTACAATAAAAATCAAACTCATCAGGTGCAAATTTAATAATCGTACTTAAATTCTTAATGATGTAGCGACCAGTAATTCTCCAAACTTTGTCTGATGTAGCAAGAGTAGTTAATGTTTTTGATTGTTGAAATGCATAGTCTACAAGCCGTGATTCACCATAACCTCTATGATAGGATTCGGGGTAATCAAGCCCATAATAGCTTAGCCATTCAATATTTTTATGGGTAAAAAGGTCTGAGTGGCATTTCAAATCAAAGCCCGAATTATCAACGTAAACAATATGATCAATCACACCACTTTCGAGAAGATTAGAATAGAAGGCCAACGCAGTTTTGTAGTCTTCTAATCTATCAAGATGGTTGATCAGCTTTAGTTGTGGTTGATTGGAAATTGGCTTAATTGTGGAGGTAAGTAACAATATATTTTTATTCATAGTTGCATTGACTCTACCCTAAAAAAATAATTTTAGTTTAAATAAAAACCTAAAGAGATTACAAGCGCAGAAATTACAAAACCTAATATATCAAGTTTTGGAAGCCAAATTGAATATCGGCTTTGTGCATAAACATCAGCAAAATAAAGCATTGCATTAGAAGCGGCCATTCCATAAATCATTCCATTAGCGCCATGAACCAACCACCCTATGTAGATTGATGAGAAGTAAATTATTGCTTTAACTAATGTCAAGCGCACCAAAATGACTGAATCACCTAACGCTAAATAAAAAGAACCTAATCCGGCAATGATTATGGGTATAAAACTCAACGCAAAAATTTGTAAAATCCATCCAGCGCCTTGATATCTTGAATCAAATAACAGAGCAACAATTTCATTAGCAAAAATTACCATCACCCACAATGGTGGAAGAAAAGCCGCCATGATTCCAAGTTTCAACTTCTTAACTCTAATCCTGATTTCGGCATTACTGAGATGCTTAATTTTTGCATACACCGGCACGATAATTTTTCCAACGATTTGGTTGTAAATTAGCTCAACCACTTTGGACAGCGTTACTCCAATTGAAAACAACCCTAGATCTGTCATGCTGAGAAATTTCCCCAGAATGAGACTGGAGCCACTATTAACAAAAAAAGCCAACATCGTGCTAACCATAACCCAGCGACCGAATGTTACTAGTGAATGAACGGCTTCGTGATCCCAACAAAATTTATTGCGCATAGGTACGAGGCGATGACTCAATATCATATGAACAAACGCAGAAAACAATGACCCTGCAACCAATGCCCACACTGAGGCATGAATAAAAGCGATTGCGACCATCACAACAATCGCACCTGCTTGGGAGATTAATTCAATAATGGTTTGCTTTTTTAAATCAATATTTCGCCCTTTAGTAAATATTCCGGTTGAGTTAAATCCGTTAATCACAGCTGCCAAGCCAGACACTACGATAAGCAAAGCTAAATCTGGTTGATTATAAAATAATGACATTGGCCAAGCTAAAGCTATACAGACTAACCACAGTAAAAAACCTCGAATAATCTGTATCGTCCAGGCTGTATTTAAAAAGTCTTCTTCCTCACCCCTTTCACTCTGAATGATATTCGGCCCTATACCCACATCGGAAAACATCGCTAGCGCGATCATAAAAACCGTTACAATTGCAATTAGGCCAAAGTGTTCTGGGGCTAATAAACGAGCTAAAATCAGGTTGCTTAAAAGTCTAAACGCTTGACTGACACCGTAGCCAAAAAAGGTCCAAGATGCAGCGTTGATTGAGAGTTTTTTTAACCCGAAATGATTTGCGTTTGATGTCATTGATTAAGATACTTTAATTTTGGGCGAAAAAAAATCAATCCCACAAAGAGCGGGCCAATTGTTCTCCATGGCGCCTTGCCTGAAACAACATCCCAAATATTTTTAAAAAACCATTGCCATATTTTGGCTATTTTTTTAATGGTTGATTTATTTGAAAGCCTAATCGTAGCAAAATGATTTTTGACATAATAGCCATGTTTAAGCATATCCACTTTTGAGATGAAAGGATTGAAAGAACTTTTTTGATAATGAACGACAACACTTCTTATCACACAGTAACACTTTCTACGACATGCAACCCGAGTTGTGAACTCTAAATCCTCTTCGTAAATAAAAAACTCTTCCATTGGCAAGCCATAATCTATTATTGATTGTGAAGAAACCAAGCAACCGATCCAAGTACTTGCAGTGACAGGCACACAGCCATCTTGCAACACTGAGCCATACCATTTATTTGCGTCATCTGCGACAGGAGACATGTAGACTTCTTTATTGGGATTAACCACAACAGCACCTAAATATCCAGTAGTGTGTGAATCAAAATATTTACAATTGGTCATCTCTTCTAATGCATTCAATTCAGGTATGGCATCATCATCAAAAAGCCACGACCACCGATGACCTTTAGCTATCGCCATTTTCATCCCCGTAGTAAAACCACCCGCACTACCTACGTTTCCCTGTTTAACTAGCGTAATACCAGATTGCTGATTTAACCACTCTAAAATGCTGGGGCTTGTGCCCTGAAATATCACGATAATTTCATCAGGCCTTCTTGTTTGGTTTTTTAGGTTATAAATTACTTGCTTGAGTTCTTCTTCTCTAGAAAAAGCCAGCACCACCGCCGCGACTGACTCGTATTTTTTATTATCGTCTAACATTTAGCCTCCCATAATGAAATATATCCGACACATCAAAGTATTTAATTGTGCTAATTACACCTCAAAGGGACGTAATTAATTCCTTTAATTTAACTATCTTTTATACAAAGCCTAAATTGAATTTTCAGCATATGCTAAAAATCAGCTGGTGACATAAAACTTAACACCTCTTACTAATGTATTTCCTAGTACGTTACTCAAACAATGCAGAAGTTACCTTCCTTATCTCTTGCAAACCTACCCAAAGCGGCAACCTAAGTAGTCGATCAGCCAAATTTTCAGTGACTGAAAGTGAGCCATGCGTGCGGCCATATTTAAGTCCCGCGGGAGAGCTATGCAATGGAACATAATGAAACACTGTATTGATATTTTTTTTCTTTAATCTTTCAATTACATGGGTTCGCTCATCCAGCGAGTTAAGTAATATGTAGTACATGTGTGCATTATGATGGGCCTGTTCTGGAACGATTTGACGACGCAACAAACCCTTATCTTCTAATTCTATTAACTCATGATGGTATTGATGCCATATATTAAGGCGTTCGTTAGTAATCTCATCAGCCTTTTCTAATTGTGCCCACAAGAAGGCGGCAATTATCTCGCCCGGTAAATATGATGATCCAATATCTACCCATGTGTATTTATCGACTTCGCCTCTAAAAAACCTGCTGCGATTAGTACCTTTTTCTCGAATAATTTCCGCACGCTCAATAAATCGCTCATCGTTGATTAATAACGCCCCACCTTCACCAGATATTAAATTTTTTGTTTCATGAAACGAAAGAGTGCCGAGGTGTCCTATTGAACCTAATGCCCTACCCTTATAAGTTGACATGATACCTTGCGCAGTATCTTCAATAACCAAAAGATTGTACTTATTAGCTATCCCCATAATGACATCCATTTCACATCCAACACCCGCGTAATGCACTGGAACTATGGCTCTAGTTTTAGAAGTGATTGCCGCTTCAATTAAATTTTCATTGATATTTAATGTATCTGGTCTGATATCAACAAATACTGGTACACCACCACGCAATACAAAAGCATTAGCCGTTGATACAAAAGTATATGACGGCATAATAATCTCATCACCAGGCTGAATATCTGCAAGAATTGCTGCCATCTCCAGCGCAGCAGTACATGAGTGGGTTAACAATACTTTTTTTGCCGAAGTATTACTCTCTAGCCATTCATGGCATTTTTTTGTAAACACGCCATCCCCAGCAAGTTTCCTGTATGTGTGTGCTTGGTCTATGTATAAGTATTCATTGCCAGTTAAATACGGTTTGTTAAATGGAATATTCATATCAAAAAAATCATAACTATCTTGCTAACAACTCTGCATTTACTGTGCCACACACATAATTATTTTTTTATTCGTTAACTTATTGATTATATTTAGCTTATAACTATGAAAATTATCATTTTTAGTAATGAAATGCTAGATTCCAGACACTAATGACTACTAGTCAACATTACTAAAAATTACATAGACCAATCTAAACCTTACTAAAAGCCAATCTTCATCATACCAACTCAGTAATTTTCAATAAAAAGTTTTATATGAATAATTATTGAGGAATAGGTATTTTTCAATACTCTGAAATGTGAAACACATGTTCACAATAAACATGAACTTTAGTGGTATGAAATATATAAAAGCTTAATCAATAAACTTATTGAACTGATTTTAGCATTGGTTAAAAGAGTATAGATAAGCAAGGAGGCAGAATATGAGGGCTTTAACTCATATGGGTGACATCTAAATAACTAATTAAATCGTGATAGGTATAAATTGGTGGTGAAACCTATTAATCGTAAAAATATATTGCATCAAAACGTAGATTAAAACTATGATTGCTTAATATCTTAATGTTATTAAAAAGTCATTTTGTAATAAATATGACGGAGATATAAATTTTAGGATAAGTAGCTGTTCAATCGGGTCATATTTATAAAACTATGTCATATCACTTTCTTACACTTACATTTATTCTTTTTCTTGCTACGTTAACATTCATTTTCGCTTATAAAGCTTTTGAACCATTACTGCCAACAGACCAATTAAAAAAGTGGAGAAATTCTTGGTATATCGTCACATTAATTGCATTTTTAGCTAGTAATTTTTGGATATATATCATTGTATGTGGCTTATATGTTAGGTATTTTTCTAAACGCGAAGAAAATATTTTCGCACTTTATTTTGTACTTTTGCTGGCAATTCCCCCGATAGATAAACTCATCCCAGCAATCGGGATTAGCCACTTATTCCCAATTAACTATCCTCGCTTGCTATCATTAACGCTGCTTTTACCCCTGCTTTTATCATTAAGAAATAAACCGGATAGAATACCTTTAGGTAGCACTACGCCAGACAAGTTAATTCTTTTGATAATTATCTTAACTTTTTTTCTCACCCTTCGAGGAACATCATTTACTGATGCCATAAGATATGGGGTAACAGGGTTTTTGGATGTTTTTTTACCCTACTACACTGCGAGCCGCGTAATTAAGAACATGTCTCAGCTAAAAACCGTAATGATTGGTTTTATTATTGGCTGCTTAATTGCTGCTGCAATTGGGATTTTTGAGTACAGGAGCTCTTGGCTTCTCTACAACACCCTAGATGAGTCTTTAGGTGTATCTTGGTCCATGGGTGGCTATCTTGGTCGTGGAGGCGATATTCGCGCCATTGCATCAACAGGCCATTCACTTATACTTGGTTATGTAACGATGATAGCGCTAGGCTTCTATCTATTTATTTCACAATCAATCAAATCAACAACCATTCGGTATGTAGGGTTTGCTTTTATTGGTTTAGGGTTATTTGTTACTTTGTCCAGAGGCCCTTGGGTTGGTGCAGTGGCACTTTTTATGGCATATCTAGCAATGGGCTCAAAATTTTTTAGGAAATTTATCGTATTTATTTTAGTTGCATTGCTAGCGATACCTACCCTTCAAATGATCCCTGGTGGAAATAAAATCATAGATATTCTGCCGTTTATAGGAACCTCCGAGCAATTTAATGTTGATTATCGTGAACGGCTATTAACTGATTCAATGAAAGTGATAATAAACAATCCAATATTTGGTGTTTTTGATGCTAGGACAGAACCAGAAATGCAAGATCTTGTACAAGGTGAAGGTATTATTGACATCGTCAATACCTATCTTGGAATTGCATTGTTTCAGGGGCTAGTTGGCTTATCTTTATTCTTAGGGTTCTTCTTGCTAGCTCTATCAACTACTTACAAAGCGATGAGAAGATTTTCTAAAAATAGTGAAGAACATCTATGTGGACGTAGCCTGATAGCAAGTCTAGTGGGTGTTTTAGTTACAATCTATACGGTAAGTACTATTGGGGTCATTCCAATAGTATTTTGGTCATTAGCAGGCTTGATGTTGAGCTACTCTAGAATATCTAAACTAACTTTTGGAGAACATCCTAAATTGGATAGTGATGACAGACTACCATTGGGTAGACAGAATTACCCAAGTACGTTAATTAGGAAATAACCATTCACTTTACTGTTGATTGCAATAAACTGATTCTACAACTGGTTGCAGTTTTTAGACTTCCTATTTATGCATATGGCTGGTTTTTGCTAAGGCACTTTGATATTAAATAACAACTTGATGTAATCAAGCGGACTGAAGTTTAAAGTCGTAATAACACCAGAAATCTTCTCATAGTATGCACATGCCCTATAAATGCTATGGTCATACTTACCGTACCATATTTTTAATAAGCATTTCTTCATTCAGAACTGCAAACTCAATACAGAGATTCGAGTACTAAATTAAAAAGGGGCTGTTCAAGATAACAATTAAAACTGCTATCTTGAACAGCCCCTTTAAGAATTAAATCGGAGTTGTCCACACAATCATCAGTAGAACTGCCACCTCAATACAATTGCTTAAGGCGCATTGTGTGGACATGCTAAATTACTTAATAATAATACTGCCTACCATCGCCTAATAGTGCATTTCCACAATTCATTCCAGCTTGTAGACATTTTTCAGTAAATATTGCAGTAAAGTTTTTACCACTTTTAGGGTCATCAATCCATCCGTTCATCCAATCACCGTGTAACGAATATCCGCCTTTTTTATCTGTACCATACATATCACTTGATAAGCGCCATTTATTTAAATCGTCACCAGTTTTAACGTCATAGCGAATGTTATAAGTTATGTCCGGTATTTGAACCGTGTGTGTGGCTGTTCTCACATAGCTCATATGTGACTTGTGGTCAGCGCTATCTAAGTTTTTACCATCCCACCATGATGGAAATGGAACTACCGCAATCAGCGCATCACCTACTGGACATGCAGGAATATATCCTTGATCAGATCCTGCCTGATTGTTGCACCAAAAATGCATATATGGCTGTGTTGAGCTTGCTCTCATATCCCCGGCAATCATACGCAATCCTTTAGGCGGTACTACTACGCTTCGACTGCCACTTTTGTAGTACACGTTCATACCAGTAGGCCTAATTGGCTTACCGGTACGCGTATCAATAATAGATGGTATCCAATAGGCGGAACGGTTCATGATTCCACCATCACACGTACTATTGCCACCAGCGACCAAAGACTCGGTTGTACTGCTTGCCTTAGCCCCTGTATTGCCAAAGAAAGTATGTAAATGCGCCTTACCTGCCTGATTAGGGTACACGATAGGGTCGTCATTTAGCATATGGCTATAACTACATTGAATTCTGAAATCTCCACCACTGCCGCCACTAGGCACTGGCACATGATTTTGAGGAATAAGGTCAATGAACGATTTTCCAGCCTCAGGTGGCGGAGCTAACGACAAGTTGACGTAAGGCATACCCATTGTGCCAGTATTCATACTCGATGTTGTAGTGGTCGTTGGTGCTGTTGTAGTGGTCGTAGTTGTGTTAACTTTTAGTGCTGATATGATAGAACTTAGTGATTTAGAAACAGTAGTAGTCGTTGATGTTTTTTTAACGGGCGTACCAAAACTTATTGCAAGATTAGCTTGTTGCAAAGTAGGTTTTGCTGTTTTGCTATTTGACACAGACATAGCCGCACTTGCCAATTGAGTTTTGGTATTTGACATATTTAATGCCGTTACAGGATTAAGGTTTTCATCTGCGCTGCACATCGTCTGCGCTGCTAACAATGCCTTAAGTTGTTTACTGGCAGGTTTTGAATTTAAATTCGTTGGGGCTACATCTGAATACTGCATGATTCCACTTGCATTTTTCCACTTATAAACCTCGGCTTTAGGTGAAAAACTAACGAGAACTAAGCTACTTATTGAACAGATGTAGAAGGTCGTACGGAAACTATTAGAATTAGGCTTCATAGTTATTCCTTTAAATATAAAAAATAATAATTGAGTTAACTAATTATAACCTATTATTTAAATAATAGCTAGTACCCGTTCAGGCTATTTATAATAATTTAATTATGTAATTTTCAAGCCGTTTTTAAAGTTGAGGTGGATCGCTATTGCGCGGCTAAAAATATAAATATTTTATAAATTGAAATAACCAATGTGCTTTTCGTACAAAAAATTTCCGAAAATTTAAATTAATTTTGAGTATATAATTTGACGAGCTTATGAAAAAGTTAATATATTTAGTAAGTTAAACACTATTAATTAAATAATAGAGAAAATTATTTACACTTCTGTTAAATTGCTTTCAAAAATATATCGCGTCAGCCTATTACCATTTATATTGATGGCTACATGTCATTTGTTGTTTAGTGACTTAATCATCGCTAATACATACTATCAAAATATAAAAATCAAAAATACGTCTGGTTGGCATAAAAACATCTTAGATTGGCAAACATCGCCGATTGATTTATCTTTTTTGAATCAGCACGAACAGCCTGCTGGAAAACATGGGTTTTTAAAAGCCAAGGGCGACCAATTGATGTTCGATGATGGCACCCTTGCAAAATTCTGGGGTACTAATATTACATCTTACACACTTTTTCATACCCCTAAAGACATAGTTAAATCACAAGCAAAAAGGCTTTCAGCATTAGGATTCAATTTAGTTCGCCTTCATCACCATGACTCCCCATGGGTAAATCCAAATATATTTGGCAATGAAAAGTTGGATACCACGAAAATAATTGATGAAAATTCTATTGAGAAAATAGACTGGTGGATTAAGTGCCTCAAAGATGAAGGTATTTACATTTGGCTAGACTTACATGTTGATCGATCAGTTAAAGCTGGTGACGGGATAACTGGGTTTGATGAAATACGTAATGGACAAGCTTCCGTTGGTATTAAAGGCTATAACTACGTTAACCAATCGATTCAAAACACAATGCGCGATTTTAATGCCGCCTATCTTAACCATACCAACAAATATACCAATACTAAATATATAGACGAACCAGCTGTAGCTGCAGTATTAATTACTAACGAAAATGATATGACGCATCATTACGGTAATGCTCTGTTGCCAGATAAAGAGGTACCTTACCATAGTAAGATTTTCATGTCCAAAGCTGAAGCCTTTGCAAATAAAAATGGTTTATCTATAAATAAAGTCACTCGTACTTGGGAGCATGGCCCATCTAAATTATTTTTGAATAATTTAGAGCATCAATTTAACCAAGATATGATTAGACACCTGCGAGAATTAGGACTGAAAATTCCGATTGCAACGACCAATACATGGGGAGGAAATCCATTAAGCTCTTTACCAGCACTCACTGGAGGAGACTTAATTGATGTACATGCTTATCAGAATGATGGTGCACTAAAAAAATCGCCTTTCACTGAATCTAATTTAACACATTGGATTTCAGCCGCACAAGTTATTGATAAGCCAATAAGTGTAACAGAATGGAATGCTGAGCCTTTTCCAACAGCTGATAGACACACCCTACCCCTTTATCTAGCTAGTCAGGCCAGTTTGCAAGGTTGGGACGCAATGTTGCAATATGCGTACGCTCAAGAGCCACTGACCAATCAGGGTAGCCCGTCAAATTGGAACGCTTACAATGACCCATCCCTACTTGCCACAATGCCTGCTGCGGCGTTAATGTACCGAAGAGGTGATATTAAATCAGCAAAATTTACTTATGTATTGGATTTGGGCAAGGATGTACTATTCAATCAATCAATTACAGCCGACAACTCAGTTTTTATAAGAACTGCAAGTGAAATGAGCAAATTAGTAATAGCTATGCCTTTAGTGCCAGAATTAGCTTGGTTAAAAAAAAGCAACACTCCCAGTGATGCTAAAATATTTAGTGATCAAAATAAATCATTACTAAAGGTAGGTGCCACAGAAATTTCTTCTGATACAAATGAATTAAAACATAATTGGGATATCGGCTATTTGTCAATTAATACACCTAATAGTCAAGGCGCAACAGGGGAAATAGGCGGCAAAAAATTCAATATGAAGGATATAACTTTCACAATAAATACTCCCATCAATGCTTCTGTTATCGTACAAAGTCTTAACGAAAATCCAATAAATAAATCACAAGAAATTTTAATTAGTTTAGCTGCTAATTCAGTAACTGAAGCTATTGGGAAAATGCCCTTTTTATCAGAGCCTACAGTAGGAAATTTAACGATTAAAGCGCCTGCTGGGCTTAAGTTATATAAAAACGTTGCAGGGCAAAAAAAAGTAAGCATGCCCATTAAATATCAAGATGGACGGTATATAATTGTAGTGGGTAAAGAGTTACAGAGTTACTGGTTGACGTTAGCCAATTAAGAGCAAAACTTATTTATGCGAGTTAAATATTTAAGGAAGAATTTTGACCAATAAAATCACCAAGGTAGGTATCATTGGAAGCGGCTTTATTGCAAGCGGATTAGCTCATTTGATTAGGGCATCAAAAGATTTCCAAATATCAAAAGTATTAACACGTCGCCCTATCGATTCCATTTCAGATTTTCCTCGCGGTGAATTAACCAACTCTCTTTCCGAGCTCATTGATACCTCCGATATTGTATTCGAGTGTTCTGGAGATGTTTTTCATGCGACCGAAGCCATTTTGGATGCAACTAAGGCTAATAAAAAAGTCGTCACCTTAAATGCAGAGTTTCATGTCACAACGGGTTCATATTTTGCTAAAAATGGTGCCTATGTCACTGATGCAGACGGTGATCAGCCAGGCTGCCTAGCAAGACTAAAGATGGAAATAGAAGGTATGGGATTTGAACCATGCGCTTATGTGAATATTAAAGGATTTATAAATCTAAACCCAGAAAAAAAGGAAATGCAATATTGGTCCGACCAACAAGGGATTAGATTAGAACAAGTAGTATCTTTTACCGATGGTACCAAATTGCAAATTGAACAAGCATTTGTTGCAAATGGTTTAGGTGCAACCATCCCACCTAATGGAATGTTTGGAGAACGTGTAGAGAGCTTAACAGACTTAGATTATTTAATTCGCGCCTCTGAACAGGCTGGCGCCCCAATTAGTGATTTTGTGCTCTGTAAAGGGGCACCTCCAGGTGTTTTAATCGTCGCTAAAAACAAAGAGGCTGATAGGCTGGGAAACTACATCGTTGGACCATTAAGAACGAAAGAAAAATTGGGGTACATATTGCTGCGTCCTTATCACCTTTGTCACTTAGAGGCACTCAACACTCTTCGTAGAGTAGTTCAAGGTGAGCCTATATTAATTAACAATTCTGCTAAACCATCACTTACGGTTGTTGCTGTGGCTAAAAAGGAAATTTTAAGTGGGGATAGCATAGATCGTGGGGCTGGCGGATTCGATGTTAGGGGTGTTGCCGTTCAGTTGCACAAAAATTCTAATGCTGTGCCTGTTTGTTTATTAAGCCATACCAAAGTCATTAGAAATGTTGAACCTGGTCAAATCATCCAGTTTGATGACGTAGATATGGCTGAAACAAAAGCCTTAGATATTTATCGTAGTATATTAGAGCAATAATCAGATACTTAAATATATTCGGCTATATTTCTCAATAATCTGTAAATAAAAAAATCCGCATTTTAGGTGCGGATTTTTTTATTTATGCTCTCTCATTCAGTACTTAATAATAGTAATCTCTCGCCTCAACTTCTGCTTTGTTAACCACAACTCCTAAAATATTAGTTTTAGCTAACAACCGCATGGTCTCATCAATTTCTACTTCAGTATGTTGCCCATTGCCCATAACCAAAAGTACACAATCGACTTGCGGCAATAATACCATTGCGTCATCGGCATTTAAAATCGGTGGCAAATCGAAAATTACAATTCTCGAATTGTACCTTTCTCTTAACTCAACAATTAATTTCTGTATGTTATTAGATGATAAAGTCTCTGAAGCTTGCTTTACAGGCTTATTTGTTGGAATCACAGTCAACCGCGGTATACCTGGGTTGACTATAATTTCCGATAATTCTGCATTGCCTGCGAGATAGTCATTAATTGACTTTTCTCGTTTTATTCCAAGGTATTGAGCGATACGTGGTTTACGTAAATCAAAATCAACGATCATTGCCGTTTTTTGAGACTGTTGAGCAATACTAATCGCAAGATTGATAGTAATTACCGACTTGCCAGCCTCTGGTGTAGGTGAAATAACCGCTATCGTACGCCAATTATTCTCATCCATCTTTTGTAACACTTGGGTGCGTAGCGAGTCAAAAACCCAACTCATTGGGTCATGCTTATTCAAAGCTACGATACGATTGTGTTCAAGATGCTCAGGGTTTAATTTAATTACATTAGTTTCATTATAAATAATTGAATCAAGTTCATTCTCTTCAACTATTTTGCTCATTACTTTATTGCTAATAGTAGTTGGTATCGTCGCTTGACCGCTCCGCTGAACTCTAGCTTTGTCTAAAGCATCTTTAATTTTTTCCATAAATTGCTTTCACTAAAATCTGGCTGAAATTTTTGCCATCAATATATCGAGTGGCATTAAAAAGAAATGTACTAACAGTAGAACCGATAGAATCGCTAATAATATGCTACCTAAAGTTAAAACAACGACATTTTTCTTTCGTTTCAACTCAGCCGCATTAGTGATGTAAGGAATGACAGCCATAGGCTGAATTTTAAGTATAGAGGCCAAAGCATTTACTCCTCTAACCCTTTTATCTAACATTTCAATTAATACAACTAGACCCACAGCAGCTACAATCGCACCAAAAAAACCAGCAATCATAATTAACCATCTATTTGGTTTTATAGGTTTTTCTGGAAGCAGTGGTGCTTCAATTAAAACGAAACGCTCACCCTTATTTTGCATTTCAATATTTTGTGCAATTTTGGATGCATCTTGTTTAGATTTTGCATCCGAGTAAGCGGCTTTGGCAGTTTCATAATCTCTTTCTAACTTACTCAAAGCACCCTCAGTTTGAGTGCTTTGTATAACAACACCTTCAATTTGACGAATCTTTGAACGTATCCCAGCCTCTTCTATTTCTAACGATTTAAGCCGTGAATTCGCCGTATCAATTTGTGCTTGTACTTTTGCAACCATCAGTGATTGCGTAGTTACAGGCTTAGAAGTTGTTGCTGGCGCACCACTCTTTTCAAGATTATCTATCCTTCGTTGCAGGGCACGGAGTGTAGGATGATTGTCACTATATATTGCACTTAATTTTGCATGCTCTAACTTCAGATTTTCCAACTCTGTAACACCTGTGCTTTTCTCTTGCATAGTACCTAACCCAATACCAGCTTTAGCAGATTCCAAACTCACGTCTAATGAGCGTAACTCTGCAAGCGTTGCATTGTATTCACGTTGAGTATCTCTTAAGTCACTTTCAAGGCGTTGTAAGCTGGTAACTTGCATTTCCTTGTTTTCTGGCAATGAATTTGAGAATCGTTGCTTATAGTTATTAATTTCTTTTTCTACAACTTCAAGTTCAATTCTCTTTTTTTCCGCCTCACTGTTAAAAAATTCCGCCGTATCTATAACGCGCTCTTTTGCGGCACGGTCATTTTCATTTAAAAATAACTGCACTAAATCATTTGCAATATTGTAAGTATCTTTAGAGTTGTAATAATTAGAGGTTACTTGGAATGCAAAAGTAGACTTTTCGCCCCACTGACCCGCGTCAGCTTTTAACAAATCCACCTTAATGTGAAATCGAACAAGTTCTGATATCGTTGGTGGAGATATCTTTGGATTTTTATCTAGGCCGAATAACTCATATTTTTTAGCAATGCCGTAAAGATTTTCATTGCTAAGTACGACTTGCTTTAGTGCTTCGAAACGGTCTGCAGCGTACTTTTCTTTTGCCCTATCAGAAATGACCTGTTGAGATTCAATCAGTATTGTTCCAGTAGATTCAAAAATAGGTGCAAGTTTTATTGAATAAGCAATCGCCCCCAAAAACACCAATAAAAAAATTCCAATAACATAAGGGAATCGACGTCGAATAATATTGATGTAGTCGTCAAACGACATTTCTTGCTCTAGCGCCATTAGAATTTATTACCTTTGCCTAATTAAAAACTTAAAGTGTCGTATATAACAGCCACACCAATTACGTTGGCTCTTGCATCTACATCTTGAGATTCTATCTGTTTGTGTGAGGCGGTGAGTCGAGCTTGCCAATGATTAGATAATCTACGTTCATAGAAAATACCAAGCTGCTGATAATCTACGGCAACAACATTAATTTGACTATCTTCTTTAGATTTATTGATACCATAATCAGCACCCATAACATCGTTGTCAGAAATAGTGTAGTTCCACGAGACTTTCAGAGAGTCTGATTTTTGAAAGCCACCTATCCCTCCTGCGCCGAGGCTTCGCGATAACTCTCCAAGGTAGGTCATACGATCATTGTAATCATACTTCGCTTTTATACCTGCCTCCCAACCTGTGTCGTCTTGCTGGCCCGCTACTTTATAAGCACCGCCACGAACTCCAATATTGAGGGCTTGCGATAACTGATAATCAGCGCCTAAGTCCACACGAAAAAAATTAGTATTATCAAGTGTACTTTCAGGACGATAGTGTAAATAACCTAATAGAGCGTAAGTATTTAACTTTTCTGTATTGGCGAATGTTAACGTAGACCTTAATTCGCTAACATCATAACTAGCCAAGCCTCCAGCGTCACTAAATCTATAAACACCGTATATGCCCTCATTAAGAATAGCCAAGCGTGGATTGATTTCATGTTGCCATCTTGCTTCTAGTGACTTTGTTCTTTGTGTACCATTTTTATCATTAAATACACCTGTACTAGTCAGTTCAGCAGTTCGAGACGTATTCTCTTGATAATTAGCTTTTAAACCAAAAAATCCCGACTCATAACTGCGATCCCATCCAATCAGCAACTTAGGATCTTCACGGTCTACCAAGACCTTATCATTTGAATATCTTTGAATGAATAGTGAAGCATCTATATACCAACGATTCAGTTCACTGGTGACATCCGCTTGCAACTGTGGAATTAGTGAATACACCCATACTGGCTCTTCATTACCATCAGAAAGTGCCGGGTTTGAATCATGCTCAACACTTGTTGTTAGAATTGCTTTTTTTGTGAACTCTGCAGAATTCGCATTTTGCAGAAAAAATGAAAATGTTATTCCAGCAACGGTCTGCATTGCAAACTTGCTGAATCCCATAAGCTGGTAATTGTTTTTCAATTTCGCCCCTGAATATAGTTAAATCTGAAATTATTATACCTATATTCAGGTATTTAGAAATCAAAATTATGGTACTAATACAGTATCACCGGGGTTTAATGTAATATTTCCCTCTAAACGCTCACCTCGGATAAGTTGGTCATAATGAATAGGGATAACTTTCTGTCCTTGTGGTGTATTTCTAAGCACTTTAATATTGCTACGATCTGCAAATTTGTCTAATCCTCCAGCAACGCTCAATGCATCAAGCACTGTCATAGGACCCGTCATTAATACCTGGCCTGGTTTAATCACTTTACCCAACACATGCGCATTGTTGCCATTAATATTAGCAATTACAACGGACACCTGTGGATCAGGCAAATAGCCTTTTAACTTTTCAGCGATTCGTTTTTCAGCTTCTACTGAAGTAAGACCAACCACTTCTACCCTACCAGCAAGGGGGTAGGTAATGCTACCATCTGGCAACACTAAGCTTTCTTTTTGCAACTTATCTTCGCCCCAAACTGACACTTGGATTAAATCACCTTGACGCAGCCTGTAACTTTGCGATACCTCAGCAGTAGCTGCTGAAATTGAAATCATAAATAGATGACCAATTATTAGCCACAAAAGCGTTTTTATTCTCATATCAATTATTTCCTTCAAGTAAAGACGATTAAAGTGGATATCACCTTAAGTTTGGTCGTTAGATTTAAAATATACTTTTACAACATTTGCTAATTTACCAGTCTACGCGAAGTTCGCAACATGGTTATGTTACCTAGATAACATAACTTTAAATATATATCTAAATTAAACACTCCAACGATTTGACAGCAATACAAAACCTATTAGCGCTGAAAGTAACAACCAACCTGTAGCAGGTAAGGTAGTTTCACTGTTTTCTTTACCCTGAGACATTGAATATTGAGCTTCATTAACACTGATTGCGGAAGGATTTTTATCCGTCACTGTGTTAGTCGCTACATTGCCAATTGTAATCGCACTAACCACTTTATGAATAGGCTCTTGGTTTGTTGCTGATGCGTTCACTGCTGCTGTAGAAAGCAGACTTAAAAACACGAATATAGCAATATTTTTGGACATTTTATTCCCCTTTTAAACGGCAGTATTTCTACTAATTTATGAGGTTCATTTTATGTTTTGTATTTTTTCATCACAATAGCCCTTAAGGGCTATTGGTTAAGTTCAATAAATCAAGAAAATAAATTAATTGATATATTTCAATAAGTTACTAGATTACACTTATACCTTTTATTTCAACATAGAAACACTTTCTTACAGATACAATTCAAATAAAAATTAAGCCTAAAGTTCGTTTGGTTAAGACTTTAATAAATATAAACATACACTTAAAATGTTTGATTGAAAAATCAAATAGAATAAAGCTTAAATTTAGAAAATTTAACCCTGCCAACATTGCTACAAAAACGATTTAATTGCATGTGACTACTAATAAGCAGTTTTACCTGTAATAGCAAAAACTGTACGTAAAATAATGCTGATATCCAGCCACACAGACCAGTTATTGATATATTCAATATCAGACTCTATGCGCTGAATCATTTGATCAATATCTTTTGTTTCGCCTCTTAGCCCCCGCACCTGAGCTAGCCCTGTTATACCTGGCTTAATATTATGCCTTGCGAAATAATCAAAAATTCTTTGTGAGTACTCTTCATCATGCTGCACTGCGTGAGGTCTGGGACCAACTAAAGACATATTGCCAGCCAAGACATTAAATATCTGGGGTAATTCATCCAAACTAGTTCTGCGTATGAATGCACCCACCCGGGTAACCCTGCTATCATTTTTCTCAGCTTGCTTTAACTTGCCACCATCATCCTGATGCACACGCATACTGCGGAATTTCCAAATTCTGAATACTTTTCCACTCCATCCAGTACGATTCTGCCTAAAAAATATCGGCCCTGGACTATCTAACTTAACGGCAATGGCAACAAGCAGTAATATTGGACTGATTGCTAGAAGTATCAAGCAAGACAACACTACATCTTCAATAGACTTGAGAAGTAGCCGCATCCCAATTAAAGGAGTTTCAGAAAGCGTAATCACTGGAATCCCAGAAATTTCTCTAACACTATGATTCACTAATCGCAAAGAAAAAATATCGGGTATCCAATGAATTGAAACATGCTTCTCTAATATTGCCTTATACATATCCTCTAAAACCTTCGAAGACTCCAGGGGGGTCACAATATAAACGGCGTTAATATCATATTGGTCGATAAGTGCTGGTAAGTCTTTAATGTCCCCTAAAATCTTGGTAGAGTTTTTGGACAAAATTGAAGGTTCACTATCATTGGGCAACCTCACGCAACCAATGACCTGTTCACCGATCCATGGATTACCAGAAATTTTCTGGTGTAAATGATTGGCTAATCTAGATTGTCCAACAATAATTACTTTTTCATTTTGCTGCGAATGTAAAATAATTTTTTGATATATAACCTTTACAAAAAAATGCAGCATTAATTGAACAAAATAACCTATTACATATAGCTGTGCTATTAAAGTTCTCGAATAGACTTCACTCTGCTTTGCTAAAAAGCCCAGCACTATCAGCACAAGAAAAGTAAGCGTCCATGCTTTAAATAAGTTAAATGCCTTGTCTAAAAAATGAGCATTACTTCTGTAAATAGCAAACCGATCATAGGTAATGGCCAATATACCTAGTAACAACAACAACATAATCATGTAAGAATTCGTTAATCCACCGATTTGATTAGAGTGGATATTGACTAGACCCCAAGTAATCCCAATGACTGCAGCGCCATCAAGTGCTTGCTGAATCATGTTGCTGACACTACTACGTCTTTGTAATAGCGTTCGAGATTTTGTTTGTTTATATGCCATTGATTTTAAATAGTCTTCATGTTGAAATTTTATACTTCGTGATGATTTAGTTTAGTTTAGGGGGGACATAAGTTGCGACTGCTTGTGCACGAGAACATACATCCAACTTACTAAAAATCCGCTTTAAATGATTTTTAACTGTATTCGGGCTGATACCTAGAATCATACTGATTTCAAAGTTCGTTTTCCCTAATCTTACCCAATGGACGATTTCATGTTCTCTGTCACTCAAGCCTTGTACATGATAATCAGACAAATCATCATCATCTACATCACTTTCAAGACTTTCAATTCTCCTTAGTGCGGCATCAAGATGAGGAATTAACATTCCTAATACTGACGTACAGCTTTGAAACTCGCTTCTTCGATCCATAAAAATGTATAAACAATCATTGTTACCACGCATATCTCGCACACCATAAACTAGTAGTGACTGTATCTCTGACAATTTATTATCAAAAAACATAGGTATATCGTCTGTATCAACGTCAGCAACAAAATTATTTATTTGAAACCAGCGCTCCCCGTTGATTAACCATTTTTTGTAAAGGCTAGTCATCAGACTATCAATATGCCCCGGCGACTCTCGCAAAGACTGTGTGCGAATTCCTGGGAGTTTTGAACAGACGTCGTAATTAAGAATACCTTTATTAAAATCGCCCCACACTGCAATTAAAACATCATGTGGAACAACAGTTGACACACAATCTTGTTGCCATCTAAAAAAATCTACGTGCTTCTTTATTGAGTATGAACGCTGAATTACCTCAATCAGCGTATGCCAATTTTGTTTTTCTACTTGTAGTTTCATGTCAGCACACCTTTTCAATATATAAATATTACTTACAGCACTACTCTTGCAAATTAAATGCCAAGAATAATTTATTATTTATTTATATATATCAATATGTTACTGAATCATCTATCTCTTCATTTAGTATTTATGGCATAATTTCGACACATCTGTCATCAAAACGATTTGTTTTTTAGAATATAAAAGTAATTGTGTATTTAGCTAAATAACTCACCGAGATTTTACCCTTAACCGCATAATTATTTTAAAGACTTACCTCACCTAAATGGGTGACCATGTTTTGATCTTGGACTATCCAAAATGGGATCCATTTAGCAAAATTGATACTAATAACTAAGTTTTAACGTGAGTACAATTAATTAATCTGTAAAATTGCAGCAATAACTCAAGTCTATTCCACCACTAAATAACGCAGGATTTTTATGTCACAAAGTATTCAATTTGAATTAACTACAGATTTTGTTGAACTCTGCAATTTACTAAAATTAGTTGGCGTTGCAGATAGTGGCGGCCGTGGGAAAAGCATGGTCGCTGAAGGTTTGGTGGAAGTGGATGGCGTAATCGAAAAAAGAAAAAAAGCCAAAATACGCAGTGGACAAACTGTTAAAGTGGCTAATATATGTATTTATGTTATGTAAATGACTAAGATCAAAAAATAAAACCTTGGATTTAGGGACAAGTGACTAGACCATTTTCCCTGCAGGGTGGTCCGCTAACGTAGCGACTGCCTGCGCGCGCCTGGTTACATTTAGCTTTTGAAATATACGCTTTAAATGACTTTTAACGGTATTTTGACTAATGTGTAAGATCATTCCTATTTCTTGATTTGTTTTACCTGATTTGACCCAATGAATGATTTCCAATTCACGTGCAGTCAAACCTGAAAGATGTGGAATATCATTAGACTCATCTGCAATATCAAGCGGTTCTAGATGTTGGATTCTTCTTAATACGTTATCAATATGTGGCATTATTAAGCCCATGATTGAATCTTGTACTTCAAAGATTTTTTTCTTACTAAAAAACACATATAAACATTCGTTACTACCGCGTAAGTCGCTCACACCATAGACTAACAAAGAGTTGAGTTGCTTTAACTTACTAAGAAAACTTGCATTAAACTGGTGGTTTAAATCTAGTTGATCTAGATTATTAATGACAAACCAACGTCGGTTATTTTTTCCCCAGTTTTGATAAAGGTGAAGCATGAAAGTGTCGATTTCTTCAGACGCATCAAACACAATTTGCGTGCTTACATCACTTACATTCGAAGCTACATCGTAATTTAGATTGCTGCTTCCATTACTTTTTTTAAAGTCTCCCCAACTCGCGATGAGCATATCGTGCGGTAGAACTTCATTCACACTTTCTTGCAACCATGTAAAAAAATCAATATGTTTATTAATTGAGTATGAATGTTGAATGACGGAAAAAATCTTCTCCCAGTGACTATTCTTTATTTCCAAATCCATTATATTTTTTTGTACCATTAAATTTACAATCCAGCCAACCCAGCATTCACTGCATGATTAGCGATAAACATTAAAAAAATAAATTATCAACATCCATTATTTCGAAGTGTAGATTACATGAAAATTTAATCTATATGTAATAAATACGACAAAAGTACTATTAAATAACAGTTTTTAACAATGAAAATGCTCAGCATTTTTATAAGTTAACATTATTTTAATTGGGCTGATTGAGGGCATAAATTGCAGCTAAATTGCGCCACCACCCATAAGCATCCATACCATAACCAAATACATAACAATCAGGCACCTCTAGACCCACAAAATCAGCTGCAATGGGCTTGGCATGCGTTAACTTCTTTTCAATTAAAACAGCTGATAATACATTTTTTGCGCCTAAAGCCAAACATTTATCTTTTATCGCGAGAAGCGTGACACCTTCATCTAAAATATCATCAATCAATATGACTGTACGATTAGTCAAGTCTAATTTTGGTAACGATTGCCAAGTGAGCGTTTTACCAACTGTTTGATTTTGGTATCGACTGGCATGTACGTAGTCTACCTCTAACGGGAAGTTTAATTGAGTGATCAATTGCCCCGCAAACACAATCCCGCCCCCCATTACACAAATGACGATAGGACAGGTATCTTTTAACGTTTTGGTTATTTCTAAACTTAAACGTGTAATAGCAGCAGCAACAACTTCTGAAGAATGAATCAGTTGCGCATGCTGCAGTAAATCTTGAGGGGTTTGCGTATTCAATTTGCAGAATTAATTCAATTCACTTTTCAGATACTCTGAAAATTCATCGCTGATTTCAGGATGCTTCAAAGCAAATTCTACATTTGCTTTCATAAAACCTAGTTTACTTCCACAATCAAAACGTTTACCTTCAAAACGATAGCTTAAAATTGTTTCATCCTTTAACAACTGAGCAATGCCATCTGTGAGCTGGATTTCGCCCCCTTTACCTGGCTTAATATTTTCCAAACATTCAAATATCTTGGGGGTCAAAATGTACCGGCCTACTACGGCCAATGTAGAAGGTGCATCTTTGGGTAATGGCTTTTCAACTATACCTCTAATTTTAAGTACAGAAGATGACATGGGGACCGCATCTACAATACCATAGCTAGCCGTGTCTTCAGGTAGCACATCTTCTACGCCCAAAATAGAATGTTGTTGCTCATTAAAAAGTGCGAACATTTGTTTCATTGCTGGCACTTCCGCATCAATTAAGTCATCGGCCAAGATAACCGCAAAAGGCTCATTACCCACCACAGGTTTAGCACACAAAACAGCATGCCCTAACCCCAAGGCCTCGGCCTGACGAATATAAATACAAGTAACACCTTTAGGCAAAATACCATGCAGCAACTCTAGAATCTGTGTTTTTTGTTTAGCCGCCAATTCCGCTTCTAATTCAAAAGCTTTATCAAAGTGGTCTTCAATAGCCCGTTTATGTTTACCAGTGATAAAAATAAGCTCAGTCGCACCTGCTGCAATTGCTTCTTCAACTGCATATTGGATCAAGGGTTTATCAACAATCGGCAACATCTCTTTAGGCATCGCTTTTGTGGCCGGTAAAAATCGTGTACCCAACCCTGCTACAGGAAAGACTGCTTTAGTAATTTTTTTCATATTGTTATCACCATCTAATGTAGAGTAATCGGTTTATCAACGAACGTAGCATGCATTTCTATGTTGGGTTTATGCTGCGGAATATACTCTTCAACCCATAACTTCAGTTCATCTTTAATGTTCACTTCATTAGTACTTTGAACAGTATCAATCCATTTTAAGAGCTTTTTAACCCAGGTTTTGTCAACAGGTCTTGCTTCGGCAATTCTTAGCTTTTCATGAGGAGTAGGCATCGTGTGCTCATCGTCTGCTAGTAATTCTTCATAAAGCTTTTCACCAGGCCGTAATCCCACATACTCGATTTTAATCTCATCTATCTGCAAGCCTGATAATCGTATCATATCAGCGGCTAGCGCAGAAATTTTGACTGGCTCACCCATATCCAATACAAAAATATCGCCACCTTTGCCCATTAACCCGGCTTGCATCACAAGCTGTGCAGCTTCAGGAATCGACATAAAGTAGCGAGTTATTTCAGGATGCGTTATCGTAATTGGCCCACCCTTTGCAATTTGCTCGCGAAATTTTGGAATCACGCTACCACTACTACCTAATACGTTTCCAAAACGTACAATCACGAACTTAGTAATCGATTCATTTGAATATTCATTAAACTCTTCTTGCAGTCCTTGGCATACCATTTCAGCTAAACGCTTGCTGGCACCCATTACATTAGTAGGATTAACAGCTTTATCTGTCGATATTAAAACGAATTTTTCAACACCCGCCTCTTTACAGGCTTGCGCTATCGTATGTGTACCAATCACATTATTTGATAGCGCTTCCCACACATTGCCATTTTCCATCATCGGTACATGTTTATAGGCTGCCGCATGAAATACCACGGCTGGCTGATATTGTTCAAGTAGGTTTTTAATTCGCCTACTGCATTTGACATCTCCAGTCATGTAAAGCAAGGTTACATGTAACGATTGTAGGCTTAATTCTTGCTCGAGATTATAAAGTGCATATTCTGAAATATCTAAACAGACCAATGTGCTAGGCTTGTATTTTAATATTTGTCGACAAAGCTCAGAACCTATGGAACCGCCTGCACCACTGACCAAGACTGTTCTACCTTCGATCAAAATATGTAAACCAATGTTATCTAACAACACAGGTTCACGACCCAGTAAGTCTTCAACTTCTACTTTTCTAATTTGAGATACGCTCAGTTTTCCGCTTATCAAATCGTCAAAAGCAGGCACAGTCAGCACAGTCATGCCATTTTGGTTTGCTATATTAACCGCGTGTCTTCTTTGTTTATGCATAGCAGAAGGCATCGCTACAATCACATGCTGAACCTCGTAATCGAGTGAAAGTTTTGATATATCGTTAATACTACCCAGTACTTTTACACCCATTAGCTGCCTGCCATGAATGGAAGTATCATCATCAAGCAACCCAATTACTTGCCAATCTTTACTACGTTGTAAATCTTTCACCAATGCGATCGCAGCTTCACCTGCGCCCATGACAAATACAGGTTTTCCCTGTAATCTAGAAAAACCATATAGTCGATGCTCTTTCCATGCTCGATAGGCCAAACGGCTACCGCCCATCATTAATACTAAAAAAATTGGATTTAATATTAGTACTGACCTCGGCACTACGCCGAATGGGCGAAACATTAACAATATGGCAGCAATCGCCAAAGTAGAAACACCGATTGCTTTTAAGATACGCTTAAGATCCGGAAGGCTAGCGAAGCGCCAAACGCCTTGATATAAACCAAAACTAACAAATAGCAAAGCTTGTAAGAATATTACCCAAATAGCATTTAACCAAATGGATTTTAAAAACTCAGGTGGCACATCAAAATTAAATCGTAATAGGTATGCTAAAACCCAAGCAAAAGCCGCAATGAAGACATCATGCAACAGCGCTAAAAATGAACGTAATTTCGTGGGGAAATGCCAATTATACATAGGTTAACTTTTGATTTTATTAGGCATGACTTATTTTACCTAAAATAGCCACTAACGCACTTATTTGTTCCACTTTTCATCAATTTTCAACATCAAAACAAGATACACCATACCCCAAATGATGAGTGATGTCATTTGCCAGATTAAATCCAGATTAAGCATCACAACACCAGTGATTGCTAGTAACAACATCAAAACATACTCGGCAATTGCCGTCGCCCTGTGTCCCCAGCCCATCTGTACCAAACGTTGATAATAATGGCTTCGATGCGCTTGCCAAACTTTTTCACCTGCCAGCAGCCGTTTGATTAATGTAACAGTAGCATCTATTATAAATGGTGAAAACACTAAAACTGGAAACCATACTGGCCACAGAGATTGAAAGCAGCCATATACACCTATTGACCCTGCAAGAAAACCTAACGGTATAGAACCAGAATCGCCCATAAAGATTTTGGCTGGGTGGAAATTGAAAAGCAAAAATGCAAAACAAGCGACTGCAATCGCACCGTTCATCATGGCCAAATTAACATCTCCCATGATAAATGCAGCGATGGCATAAGCAGAAAACCCGAATAAACCCATTCCCCCTGCTAAACCATCTGAGCCATCCAT